>JAUSFM010000001.1 GCA_030651375.1 Candidatus Woesearchaeota archaeon
TTTAGTGCTCGGTGTTTCTAGTTCGGATGTTAAGGCGCTTCAGCAGATTCTCAACAGCGACCCAGATACTCTTATTGCCGCATCTGGCGTCGGTTCTCCAGGCCAAGAGACAAACTATTTTGGTCCGGCTACCAAGAAAGCCGTTGGAAAATTTCAACAAAAGCACGGCCTCGCCAAACCTGGTGATGAAGGATACGGCAATGTTGGTCCTAAAACTCGAGCCAAGCTCAATGAAATTTCAGCAGGAGTGAGTGTGCCGTCGGTTGTAACGCCCGCAGTTCCATCAGTTGCGAGTTCGGTTATAATTTCTGGTTCAATCTCTCGTCGGCTTTCCAAAGGCATTTCTCACGCGGATGTAAGGATACTTCAGCAGATTTTGAACAGCGATCCGGATACGCAGGTTTCAAATAGCGGAGCCGGTTCTCCAGGAGATGAAACCACACTTTTTGGTCCAGCAACCGAACGCGCGGTTAAGAAATTCCAAGAGAAGCATGGAATCGCAGGGCCAGGTGATGATGGATACGGATCTGTCGGTCCCAAAACTCGCGCAAGGATAAATCAGCTTTTAAATAGTTCCGCATCAGTACCCAGTGCTTCTCCGTCATCCGCACCGGCGCAATCTTCAGCCAATAATGCCGATGTTGCCAAACAACTTGATGATAGTTTGAAGTTGCTTAATGCCCTTCAGGAACAGTTGAAAACTCTAAAATAAAAACTTATGCCTTTGGCGCATTTCTTCCCGCCCGAACGACTGGAGCCGTCGTTCAGTCGGGCGGGCGTTGCTTCACCATATGAATGATTCATCCGTAACAGATTTTTTCAAGTTCCTTTTGGGTTTTGTCGCCATGATATCGCTTGGTTTTGCTCTGTTGCTCGGTGTCGGTTTTTATCAAGTTGAAATTGCCGGCGCAAATTTATCCACAACCAATGTGAGTGTATCCCATTAGTTTGATTGAAAGTTTTTAAGCAAAACCGCCACGATGACCGTCGTGGTGGTTTTGCTTTTGACAAAATTACGCTGGTAAGTATACTGTGTAGTTATAAGGCCAGAGACAGT
>JAUSFM010000002.1 GCA_030651375.1 Candidatus Woesearchaeota archaeon
CGCCGTGGCATCGTTCAGCACGCCTTCTAGGCCATATCCCACCTCGATGCGCAGGGTGCGGTCATTCTTGGCAACCAGCAGCAATGCGCCATCATCCACACCCTTGCGCCCGAGCTTCCACGCCTCGGCGACGCGCATGCCGAACTGCTCAATGCTTTCCGGTTGTGTGGACGGCACGATCAACACCGCAAGCTGCACACCTTTCTTCGCCTCGAATGCGGCGAGGCGTGCTTCGAGCGTCTGGGTTTGTTGCGCATCCAGCGTCGCGGTAAGGTCGGTGACGCGCTGGGTGAGCGGTGGTATGGCCACTTCGGCTTGCGCCGCGCCGGCCAGCAGCAGCGCAAACAGGAAAATCCGAGCCCATATTTTTTTCATTTGTTTGCAAACTTATTGTTGATGAACAGTAGGGTGGCACGTCATTGCGCCCGCGTGGGCAACACAATCCTAGTATGCGGCGCAAGGACGATGGCTCAGATTTTCAATTTTGTTTTAATGTAATCTTCAACGTCCTTGATGACATCATCGTATTCTGTCTTGTGAATACGTTTTGATTCGAAATCGATTTTTACATCTTCGAGAAATTTATCAAAATCGCGATTTTGCTCACAAAGCTTATTGATGGTTTCCCAATCAAGCGAGTTTCTTGTTTTTGCTGGATAAAGTATTTTCGAGCTATCAATATCTTTCAGATCGAGTTGAATAATGCCAATGCCAAATGAAGATGCCAGCCTTTCAAGCTCAGAGAGGAAGTCATCGTCCTGAAGAATATCTGGGGCTGCCAACCAACCCTCGTGCGCCCATGATGAATTTGAAACGGCTTGAAAGTAAGCTTCGCGGTAATTGCTCTTGTTCAAAGATTTTTTAAGTTCAAACGAAAATAACTTGAGTGAGTCATTGTCAGAAAGCCTGTTGAATTCGATAACATTTGGTTGCCAATCATCCAATGGCAAATAGAAACCCACTATGTCAGGGTGTATCCACTCGTTGTAACCAGATTTTGTCGATTTTTCGTGATAGATAGTTTTTGTATAAATTGATTTACCACGGTTAAAAGCAGGGCTGGCGTATGCAAAGTAGGTTAGCAACGGGTGAAGGTCGCGTTCATGGAATCCGACCTTTTTTTCAGACTTCTTGAATTCCTCCTTTTCGATGCTGTTAATGGTATCTGGTTTTAAATCGTGTTCCCGATCTTTCAGAAAAAAACGGGCGGGTCGTTTGCCTACTTTGATAAATTTTGAGCGTTCATTATCACGAACTTCGACGTAAAGCCTTGCACCTAATGTTTGCCAAGGAGTCTGCCCAATACTTTGTATTTTTTCAGTGAGCGTTTTTTCCTTTCCTATGTTCCATACTTCTTGATAGGTGAGCGGATTGGTAGCAGTTTTCAGTACATCGTATGCCAAATCGAGAAATGAGTAGCTCATAACAATTTCCTAATGTGTGGTTGGAACAAAACACGCGCAAGACGGAAGCGATGTTGGACAGATGAGTCACAAGCGTGTTGTATGTGCATCACGCCGCATAGCGTTGAATTTCCACTTCCACCCGGCGCTGTGCGGTGCCATCGGCATCGGCATAAACCCGGCGTGCAATGGGTTCGCTCAGGTAATATTCGCCGCAGTCGTCACAGATTTCAGCAGGAACATCACGGATGACCACGACCGCCTTGTCGCGTTGCAGCGTAACGGTGGTAATGCCGGGGTGTGTCTGTCCGGTTTTGCAGATTACACACTTCATCATGCTCTCCTTCTCTTGAATGACTCATCCCAAATCGCGGGATCAGGCAGGTAGATTGTAACCAGATGGCAACTTCCCGTTGCCAGATCGCGCGCAACGACCATATGAACAGGCTGGCTTTCATAAAAGCCCAACAGCAAAACACTGGGAAAAGGCTGGTCATCCGGATAGTCGGCAATAACCTCTCCTTCGGTCATGATCTGCGCCACCGCATCCGGATTGATCCCGCGCTGAAACATGCGTTCGAATGCATGTCGCGAGAAATGCAGCGTTTTGCAGTCCATAATCCTACACTTTTCGGTCAGGCTGCATTTATTTTGCCGGTGCAGCGGTGTCAGGTGCAGCGGGTTTGGGTGCGGCAAAATCCACCGTAGGCGGGCGGGAAATTTCTTTCTCGTTCTCCACCGTGAAAGACGGCTTCACGCTGTAGCCGAACAGCATCGCGGTCAGGTTGCTCGGAAAGGAACGCACCGTGACGTTGTATTCCTGTACCGCCTTGATG
>JAUSFM010000003.1 GCA_030651375.1 Candidatus Woesearchaeota archaeon
AAATAGTCACGAAGTGATTGTTTGAGTTTTCGTTTTCTCGATTTAACGAAGGCACCTATCTTTTATGATTTTCGGGAACGAAGTGAACCTAAAAGGCAGTAAGAAAATTTTGGCTAACACCTATTAAGCGCTATATTCGCGCTTAATTATGCCATTTTCAAACAAAAAGCGAAATATTTATATGGTTGCAGCCATCAAAGAGATTCATGCTCAACGGCGATCAGGATGCACAGATTCAAAAGCTTAAGGAGGAATGTAAGCTCCGCAAATACTCGCCAGAGACCGCGAAGGCATACCTTGGTGTGATTACTCATTTTCTTGAATCAGGGAAAGAACCGCGGCAGTTCTTGCTGGAAATCACCGATAAAAGCAGGGCAACCATGCGGGGCACGTATTTCGCGCTCAGATTTTTCTATGAAGCGGTATTAAACAAAAAATTCAGCGAAGCCATCCCGCTGGCCAAGAAGAATATCCGGCTCCCTGAAGTGTTAAGCAGGGAAGAAGTTATGAAGATGTGTGAAGCAGTCAAAAATCAGAAGCATAAACTTGTTCTTGCGTTGCTGTACTACGCCGGTTTGCGCCTGTCAGAAGTCATCAACCTGCGATGGAAAGACATTGATTTTGAGCGCGGTCTCATTCATGTCAAGATAGCAAAGGGGGAGCACGAACGGGTTGTTTTCCTGCACGAAAAAGTGGCGGGTTTATTGAAACGGTTTAACGAAGAAAACGACCTGAACAAACAAATCCTCATTTCAGAGCGTGGCAACAAGTACAGCAAACGAACAGTACAGCTTATTGTAAGACACGTCGCACGCAAAGCAGGCATCAGAAAAGAGGTTCATCCGCACATGCTTCGGCACAGCTTTGCCACTCACCTTCTTGAAGGGGGTGCGGACATTCGTTACATCCAGCAGCTGCTGGGTCATAAGAACTTGCAAACAACACAAATCTATACGCACGTGGCGAATAAAGATATCAAGAAATTAGCGAACCTTCTCTGATCCTAAATTACCATAACCTATAAATAATACCTGCTCTTTCTTCCGGTAATGGTAGCGTTGCCTAGCTCAAGAGACCTTTCGTCTTTGCTCGATTACTTTTTAGATGAAATCGCATTTGATAATGCCCCTTCGCAGGGGGAGAAACTCACTACCCAACAGCTGGAACTCGTTGTTAACCAAGACGATCTCACTATTCATGTTTTACACAAAGATGGGGAATTGCAGGACGCGATTTCGTATAGTCCTGAAACACGTTGCGAGTATGGATTTACTTCGGATTACCTTCGACAGATTTCTGCTCAAGCAAAAGGTCGGGCTCAGTGGAGAACAGGGGATGGCGTTCCCGTGATTGCGCACAAACACGGTGGAATTAATGTTCCTGCGGTAGGGTTCTTCAAGGTTACTCAAGAACCGGACAGGATTCTGTTTACCTACCTTGGCTTTTTCGTGACGGAAACATCTACTCTCACTGATGGTAAAGTAGTGACGAAAAAAATATCGTTCGGACATGAACCCATTCAACTTCCGTATACTAAATCTACTGTCTATCCGCAGTGATTTTTCTTCATTTTGAGATTTAAGAAATTAGCAAACCTTCTCTAACTATTCCTTCTTCTGTGCTGCTTTCTTCGGCGCTTCTGTCTTACTTTCTGTTTCTTTTTTCTCGTTTGCCTTCTTTTCTTCTTTCTTATCGTCTGCTTTCTTCTCTTTCTTTTCCTCGGTGGTCTTTTTCTGTTTTTCTATCTCAGCGTTGACATCAAGATAGTGCTTTCCAAAGAGTTCCGCAGTTACCGAACCGTCTTCATCTTTGATTGCAGTAACCTTGACAAATCGCGGCGGATTTTTCATGCTGCGCGCCCAGATTTGCATATTGACAAAATTGCCGAGTTTGACATTCTCTGACTTCATGTGGCGAACGAGGAATGCGCGCAGTGCCCGAACTGCCCTTTTCGCGCGCTTGTGCGCAGGCACTTTCATGAATTCCTTGCGGAGCGGTACAATATACGTTCGTTCGAGTTTTGCCATTGTTTTATGCCTTCAGTTTTTTGCGGCGCCAATTTCTTTTGACGACGGTGTGTCGTCCCGGATGCACTTTTCGTCCCGGTCCGTAAATTTTAAGGACGGTCCAGAATGGTGCCCAACGTGTCTGGCGGCCATACTTGGCAAGCCGTCTTTTTCTGCTGGGATGTTTGAATCGTGCCATGTTAAACTCGTTTGATTGTTGTTTCCTTTTTATCAGGTGTCATCATCCTTATGATGTCCTTGAATTGTTCGTCACTCAACGGCGCGCGTATCTTGCCGGCTTTGATAAACTGGCCGAGTACGACCATCGCCTGCAGCGCTTTTTCCGGATGGGCAAGTTTCAGTGTGCCCAGCCGCGCAATAGCATCTGCAGCCAAATACTGCTTGACCACTGCCTCGAGCATTTCGATCTGTTGTTGCAGCTCGGCTTGTTTTTCATACGGGCTATTGCCATACTCCTGCGGCGCTTGGTGCGCTGCATTGAGTGCTGCACGTTTTTGTGCCCGAAGTATTTCAAGCTCATCCATGTTATGCTTGGATGCTTATTTTTTTCTTTTTTTCCTCAGCCGGCTTTTCTGATTTTTCCTTTTCCATCTTCTCTGTTTTTTCTCCGGGCTTTGCGTCAACACCTGATTCGGTTGGTGCTGCGGGTGCAGGCCGAGGTTTTAGCCGCGGTGAGGCTTTGATAAGAGTGAGTGCTACCTTGTCAAGAAGTGAATGTCCTTTTGGTGAGACAATGCGCCCCTTGTGTTCCGCGTCTTTCGGCGTCTGCTTCAAGAGGTCTGCTTTTTCGAGCTGCTGGAACATCTTTCGGATAAGGTTGCCGGCGCCGCGGTAGAATCGGTCAGGCTTGTGGCCTCTGTTTTTTCTGCCGCCGTATCGCGTGCGGAGTTTTGAAACGCCAATCGGGCCATGCATTGCAGCAGTTCGGAGAATCGATGCGGCGCGAAGATACCACCAATCGGTTTGCGTTGGTGGGCGTTCCTTGCTCATGCCTGTTTTACAGAATGTTGCCCACACCGGTGGCTTTATCGACTGAATCTTCTTCAGCTCGTCAGCGGTTTTGTAGATGAGGGTTGTCGCGTCAACGTCGTACAGTAAGCTCATAGGTATCGCTTTTTGTTTTTTTGATTTTGATGAGGTGAACCTTGCGGTTCGATGGGGGATGCGGACATCCCAAAAGGATATGATGAGAAACAAGGCGGTTGTTTATAAAGGTTTCTGTTCCAGCGGCTTTGTTCGTCGTCAAATTTATAAATAAGTTTCATTTTTTGAATCGCCATGAAAGCAATCATCATCGCCGCGGGCATGAGCAAGCGTCTCATGCCTATTACCACAAATCTTCCGAAATGCATGCTCAAGATAAAAGGCAAGCCCTTGATTCAGCACGCCCTTGATATTTTCAAGGCAAATGGCGTGGCCGACATTTCAGTCATCCGCGGCTACCAGAAAGATAAAATTAATTTTCCCGGCCTCTCGTATTTCGAAAATCCGGACTTTGAAAACAACAACATTCTGCATTCGCTGATGTGCGCAAAACAAAAACTGAAAGAGGCCATTGAAAATAATGAAGACATCATCGTGACCTATTCAGACATTTTGTTCAAAGATGAGATTGTAAAAAAACTGTTGCCATCACGCGAGCCGGTTTCAATCGTGGTTGACACCGAGTGGCATGAATACTACAATGGAAGAACCGACCATCCCATTACTGAAGCAGAAAACGTCGTGTTCAACGACAACCTGCACGTCATAAAAATCGGCAAGGATGTTATCACGGACAGCGTTCCGCACCACCAGCAGGGAGAATTTATTGGTCTCTGGAAATTTTCCCCGAAGGGCGCAAAAACATTTATCGAGCAGTTCGAGAAGCTCAACAGCACCATTGTCAAAACAAACCCCTACCAAAACGCGAAAGAGTGGCGCAAGGCATACATCACCGACATCCTTCAAGACCTCGTGAACCACGGCCAAAAAATTCATTGCACGCTCATCCAGAAGGGCTGGAAAGAATTTGACACGGTGCAAGACTTTCTCCGCGTTGGCGGCCAGTTGCCTGAAGAACCAGCGCAGCGTCTTGCCACAAAATGAGCCAGACTTTTTTTTTCGGTGCAGGAAGCATTTCGCGCGTACAAACTATTCTTGAAAAAGAAAAACCAAGCCATATTTTTCTCGTGCACGGAAAAAAATCCTATGAATCATCCGGCGCAGCAGCAGTGCTTGACCCGCTTCTTAAAAAATATCACGTCACCCGTTTTTCTGATTTTGACGTCAATCCAAAAATTGAGGATGTGCGAAAAGGCATTGCCCTCTTCAAACAGTATGCCTGCGACTTTGTCATTGCCGTGGGCGGCGGCACATCTATAGACATTGCGAAAGCAGTTGCCGTGCTTGCATGCCACCATGATGCGCCGGAAATATATCTTGCTGGAAAAAACGAAATAACCCACCGCGCGGTTACTTTTCTCGCCATTCCCACAACATCCGGCTCTGGTTCCGAAGCAACGCCGTTTGCCGTGGTGTACATGAACAAAATAAAATACTCCTTAAGCCATCCGTGCGTTCTTCCAGACTACGCGATTGTTGACCCCAAGCTCACGATGAGCCTTTCACCGCATCAGACCGCATATACTGGCATGGACGCATTGTCTCAAGCGATTGAATCATTTTGGAGCATCAACTCAACCGAGGAATCAAAGCAGTACGCCCGCGAGGCAATTCCGCTTGCGCTTGCGCATCTTTCTGACGCTGTCACCGCGCCAACGCTTGCCGCACGGGAAGCAATGGCAAAAGCATCACATCTTGCCGGAAAAGCAATCGCCATCACCAAAACAACCGCGCCGCACGCGATTTCATATTATTTCACCACCTATCATGGTGTGCCGCACGGCCACGCAGTCGCATTGACGCTTCCATCGCTTCTTGTTTTCAACAGCGGCGTGACCGATGCTGACGTGAATGACGAGCGCGGTTCGGCGCAAGCAAAAAAAACAATGCGTGAATTGGTTACACTTCTCGGAGCTTCATCAGTTGAATCTGCCGCAGAAAAAATAACTGTGTTGATGAAACATATCGGCCTCGCTGTCCAGCTTCGCGACCTCGGCGTGGCTGAAACAGAGCATCCACGCATTGTGGCGAGCGTTGATCTGGAGCGCGTGAAAAATAATCCACGGCTGTTGACGGCTGGTGCATTGAACACTATTTTACAGAAGATACAATAGACCCAATCTAAATACGCTCATCAACAATCAACAGCACGACCGTTCACATTCCATACAATTTGTCTTGCTGCACATTCGCGGCACCAGCTTTCCTTCGGTGCCCCATTTTTTCATGCCGTCAAAAATCTGCATGACACCCGTTCCCTTTTCTGTGAGTTGGTATTCAACTGCACGGGGAATTTCCCGGATTATTTTTTTCTGAATAAGGCCATCAGTTTCAAGTTCCTGCAGCCGCATCGATAGCACACGGTTCGTGGCATGCTTTAGCCTTCCGCTCAGCTGGTTGAAATTCCGTTTTTCGTTGTGGTACAATTCCTGAAGAATCAGAATTGTCCATTTTTTCCCCAGGACGTGCTGTATTTCCAAAAGCGCACAGTTTGCCATTTTCAGGTATCCTAATTGATACGCTTCTTTTAAATATTACTTTTTCCCCCGTATATTTCGAGGTGTTTTCCATGGCTGATGAATCATGTGCTCCGTGTACTCCTGTTAAAATAAAAGTGCCCATGACGCCGACACTAGAGCGTCTTCTTAATCCTGACCTCTTTCGACGAGATGAGCCGCTTTTTACCGGTACTCTCTCGCCGCCGCAGGGCGGTGATAAAGTGTATAATCTTACTCCTGACGAAATCAACGCGATTCTCAAACGGCGCGGGGCTGTCGTTGATCTTCATCCAGGCATGGGCGGCATTTCACCGGATAAATTGCGAGAAGAAATTAGAGCAGGCCACATGCTTACATCCCTTGATTATATGCTTACGCGCGGCTGTAACTTTGAATGCACCTGGTGTTTTGCGAGTTCCAGCCCGCTCCAAAAAGACATTATTCCTTACGGTATTCTTGAAAAACTGACTGCTGATGCAGTTGCTATTGGAACGTCCCTGTTTATACTTACCGGCGGCGAGCCGCTGATGTATCATGATCCGGCACTGGGGAGACAGCAGGGCCGCGGCGATCATTTTTTCAGGGTGGTTGACATGATTCGCCGCACTGCTGCTGCCGCAGGAAGAGAAGTAAAAATTCTCACATTCGACGATGTAGCGCTGATAACTCCTGAAATCGCGCGCCGGTTTGCTGATTACAAAGTTGGCTTATGCACGAAAGGCGACACGCTCATTGCTGAACTGCAGGACTACAAAGTGAATCAGGTCGGTGCGTTTGACAAAATGACGCGCGGCTACCAACATCTTATTGATGCTGGCTATGGGAAAGATCCAGCGCTTCGCCTCGTTGTCAATTCAGTTCTTGACCACACCACATTCGATGGCATGGTTGACTTGCACTCATGGGTGATGGATCACGGCTTTGACCATTCTATTGTGCCAGTGCATTACTGCGGCAACGCTGTCAATGAGGATCAGGAAGGCGGCATTCATTCTCCGCATGTAAAAGTTCTTCTCGATTTGATTGCCCGCGTTGATGCAGACCGGTATGGGATTGTGTGGAAACCCTGGTCTGCTTTCACGTACGACAAAACGTGCAACCGGAATCTTTCCGGACTGCACGTGCGCGCAGACGGAAATGTTACTGCGTGCTCTGAATCGCCTGGCCCCGACGAGACTGATCGATACACCTTTGGCAATGTCACGACGCCCGGCTTTTCGCTGAAAGATTTAGTGGCGAGTGAGCGCCTGCGGCAGTACCGTGATGAATTTGCGCATGGCTATGGAACGTATGTATGCAATCCGGATGTGTGTGACTTGAATGCAAATGACCTGTGCAGAGGCGGTTGTGCGACACGTTCGGCGTATTCAAAAATTGATCCGGAAACTGGACTCATTGTCCAAAATACCAATCCCCATAACTACAGCGAGCATCGCGAGGATCCATTCTGCCCTGCGTGGACAGTGCTTGCTGAACGCCAGGGCGTGCTTCGACCCGGAGTGTTGCAAGAAATTCACGAGCGCCTGCTCGCAAAATCAACATCCCTCCAACCTGTCGATTTCCCTTATCAAGGAGCTGCGCAAATCGCGTAGCCTCTTCTTAAACACTCTCGTTAAAAAACCACAAACAATATAAACAGCAATTGCCTTTAGTATAATAAACCTATTTAAACAACACTTAAAGGAGGTGTGTGATGGGTGAAGTTGTTTCATTAGTACGAAAAGGAAATGGTGTAAAGGTAGAATCCAAAGGCTGGACAACTGCCAAAGTCAGCGTTGATGCTTCCCTGAAGCAGCGCCTGAGCGGTATGGATAAAAACAAACCATTCAGAGGCCGTGTAGAAAAAGTTGGCGGCAGCGGCAAGAGCGACCAACAGCAGACGCTCAAACTGGTTGAGATTCTCGGATAAACTTTTATTTTTTTCTGTCTTTTTATTCATTTCTTTTTTTTCTTCCTTTTCATTGTACTGTTATCTTAACGCTCTCGCACTCCCATTAAAAAACAACCCAAAACTATAAAAGGCACCCGGTTGTTGGTCGATGAACCATGTGTGGAATTATCGGTTATGTCGGAATGAAGAATCCCGTGGACACCTTGGTCGCGGGGCTCGAGCGGCTTGAGTACCGCGGCTATGATTCAGCAGGCCTTGCTATAATCAGCCAGCTGCCTCCGGCGGTTGCATTGCCTGCGTCGCTTGGCGCATCAGGCCTCACGTCAACGCTGGCACGCAGGGTTTCATGCATTGAAATAAAAAAAGTTGCCGGTAGGGTTGAAAATCTGAAACAGCATCTTGCTCGCTATCCCTTCAAAGGTGTTTTAAAAACCGCTGGAGGTGTTGCCGTTGGCATCGGCCACACCCGCTGGGCAACCCATGGCCAGCCGAGCGATGAAAATGCGCATCCCCACACCGACTGTTCAGGCAAAATTTCACTGGTGCATAACGGCATCATTGAAAATTTTTTTGAAATAAAAAATCGGTTGAGCAGCCATCGTTTTTCTTCGCAGACCGACAGCGAAGTTGTTGCGCACCTTATTGAGGAATATTACAACGAATGTGGCAATCTCCGGACGGCTGTCCAGCATGCGCTCAAAGAATTGCATGGCACCTACGCGCTTGCGGTTATCCACCAGAATACTGGTGAGATTGTGGCGGCGCGCCATGGCAGCCCGCTCATTATTGGCGTGGGCACGGGCGAGCATTTTGTTGCGTCAGATGTTTCTGCGGTTGTTGAGCACACACGGAATGTCGTCTATCTTGAAGATCTTGAGCTCGGCGTCATCCGGCAAAATGGGTTTGAAGTGTACGGGAAGGATGGCCAACGAATACAAAAAGAGCTCGTGCCAGTTGACTGGGACCTTGAGCAATCTCAAAAGCAGGGCTTCAATCATTTCATGCTGAAAGAAATTCACGAGCAGCCGGCCGTGGCCAAGGAAACCATGCGCATTAATCTTGATACCTATTTCACCGAAGAAAATCCACCGGTCAATTTTTCCTCCTTCAAAAAATTATTTGTTGTCGCCTGCGGAAGCGCTGGGTACGCAAGCCTAATTGGAAAATATGTCATTGAAAAACTGTCGCGCGTGCCGGTGGAGTTCGATGTCGCCTCTGAATTCCGGTACAAAGACCCCATTCTGGGGCCGGACGATCTCGTGATTGCGGTCTCACAGTCCGGCGAAACAGCAGATACACTTGCAGCGCTTCGCATTGCCAAGGAAAAAGGCGCGAAAACACTCGGCATTATTAACGTCGTGAACAGCACGATTGCGCGTGAAGCAGACTCAGTGATATACACGCGCGCCGGCCCTGAAATTTCAGTTGCCTCCACCAAAGCGTTTATGTCCCAGATGATTGTATTTTACAAGATTGCTGAAAAACTATCCGGAAAAAAAATTGACCTTGAAAAAATTCCCGGCATGATTCTTCGAAACATTCTCGACCGCAAAGACGATATTCGTGCGGTTGCGCAGAAGTATTACCACGTCTATAATTTTATTTACATCGGCAGAAACGTGAATTATCCTGTTGCGCTTGAAGGGGCGCTGAAGCTGAAAGAAATTTCGTACATTCACGCCGAGGGGTATCCGTCTGGGGAGATGAAGCATGGCCCCATCGCGCTGGTGACTGACGAGGTGCCGACGGTTGCCATTGTTCCCTTGGATTCCATGTACCCAAAAATGATGAGCAACATTCAGGAAATCAAGGCACGGAACGGTAAGGTCATTGCGATTGCGACAGCCGGCGATGAGGACATTAAAAAACACTGCGACGACGTCTTGTATGTTCCGGTAGTTGATGAAATTCTCTATCCAATTCTCGCGGTGGTGGTGGCACAGCTGTTTGCCTACTACATCGCTGACTTCCGCCACTGTGACATTGACAAGCCGAGGAATCTGGCCAAAAGCGTGACGGTTGAATAATCACAAACTTTATATAATATGATGCCTCCGGATAACTTAGCAAATTATATTCCAAACTGAGGTGTTATAATGGCAAAAAAAACAAGTGTGAGTCAAGTGCTGCGCAAGACGCAGAAAACCGTGGTCAGCGACAAGGGCCGCGTGACGTTTGGTAAGCGCAAGGGACTTATGGGTAAAGGGCCAGCAGACATTTTTGGCGGCGATTCTCCCCTACCAAAAAAGCGCAAGAAATAAGAATCAATTTTTTTAATTCTTACTTTTTTTTATGTGGTGTTTTTTTCTCTTGTTTTAAAAAACTATTCACCAACCAGAAAACTAATCATCATCAAAATCGTTTCTTCCCTCAAGATAATTCTCAAAGCTTTCAAAGATAGACCTAACATAATCTCCAGCTCCGTCAATCGCTTCCCACGCCGTTCTTTCTACCGCTTGATCAATATTATTACCTATCCTCTCACCTAATCGTTGAACTTCACGCTCCAGTCCTTCACAAAAAGATTCTGGTGCATCTTGTTGAGGTACATACGTCATTGTGCACTAAAATATTGAAAACTATATAAACTTTCTGTGTAAAAAAAGGGTACGGGACAAAACAATTCAACCTAACCAGTATAACTTATTCCCTACTAGGGTAAGAAACAAAAAACAATATACTCGACTATACACTCCAAAATATACTCCCTCCTATTCACGCTGCAGAATACAGGCGATATGCTTTCCGAAAATCAATGGTGTGGTTCCGGATTTGCTTGTTGAGAAAACTTCTGGTTGGTATTTTTCTGCTTGAAATCTTCGCCAATAAAGAAAACGTCTGCGTTTGATGTTCTCTCTGCTCTCGTTTCTGTTCTTCAGTCACACTCATCATATTTTTCAGCACGGTTGTTTGCACAATCATTGAGCACCTGGGGCGGACACATTCGCGAGAAGATTAGATGAGACGCTGAAATATATAAATATTTCCATCAAACAACTGTTTTTTCGTGGTGAAACAACCACCGGTTGGTATATACTTTATATCCTCACTATTTATGTAGCATCTCAGCCTGTTCTTCTTGATGTCATTTGACGCAGTGTTCGGGGAACTGAAAAACCGCTACGGCCTCAAGAGCCAGCATCTTGACATTCTTGGGTGCCTGCAGCACTCCGACCGATCTGCCGATGCCATCAGCAAGCAGACGCAGATTCCTCTCGGTCGGTTGTACGGCTTTCTCAACGAACTGCTCGATAACGGACTGGTCGACAAAAGCGGGCGAAAGCCGTTTCAGTACTCGGTACAGCCGCCGCAGGAAAAAATTCTGCTGTTCATGCAGCGCCAGTTTGACACCGCAGTTCGTAACCAGTCTGAAATCATGAACCTGCTCGAGCAGAAAGACCGTCTGCATCACCTTGAGGTGATTGAAAGTAGTGAGCGGTTTAGCTATTCAATGCTGCAGATGCTCAACGAGGGCAAATATTTCAAGGCCATGGCGCGCCAGACCTCGTTTCCTTTTTCGCTGTATTCGCACGACAAGAAGGATTTTCTGGCGATTCGCGAGGCAATCGGCAGGCGTCGGCAAACACTTGCCTACCACACGCCTGAAATTGCGGCAATCATGTTCAATACCATCACCGAATTCCACCGCAAGCGCCGGCCATATACTGAAATCGTCTGCAAGGAAGCGTTTGACACGCATCTCTCGTTCATCCGCGAGGAATTTGGCAGCGATATGCACCAGCGGATTCTTGATGGGCTTGCACACAAAATCAAGCATTTTAATTTCAAGGCGTTTGTGGTTGATGAAATCAACCCTATGCAGATTTTCATCACGGACAAGCGTGTGCTCTTTTCGCTGATTTTCAAGGGCAAGACATCCGGTGTGGTCATCCGGAGCAGTGACGTGGTCAACCTCTATGAACACCTGTTTGCCACTATGCAGTCCCGCGCCGTGCCGATTGAGGACTATTTGAAACTGAAGTAGGCTTTGTCTTAACAGTTTATAACAAGTCGGCTATTTGGGCAAGTAGGGAACCTTTTGAGCAACCCAAAAGAGGGAATATCTTTTTAAACAGAAAGGCATTAAAAGATGTATGCCTTTAAAGTTTTATACTCAGGTCAAAGGAATGATCAATCTCTTCATGTCAGTTTTAATTGCGCTTGGGGTAAATTACCTGAACACATTCAAGGGGTGGGCAGTAGCAGCTATCGTACTTGCATTCATAGTCCAAATAACGATGCTCTTCATCCAATCAGTAGAAGAAAAACATTTTGCCACTGATGTTGGACATATGCAAAAAATGCATGGATTAGACCATGATAAAGATGAGGAGGCCAAAGCAATCAAAAATAGTGGGGAAATTAAGAAATTGCGAGAACGTGTGCAGAAAGTGACGGATAAAAACAAGGAAAAAAAAGTAGTAGACCCTAAATATTATCAGAACGTATTGAACTTGTTGAATCGGTTCAGGGAACGAAAATGATGGCGCCCATAAACTACTCCAATTTACCTACAAAAATGATAATGGAGAATGATATACTCGGAGATATACTTTATACTAACGATAGACTAACTACTATTCTTGAAAAGCTAGAAAAAAAGCTAAACCATCTGAAAGATGCGCGTGACTTCTTCTTTGTCTTATTAGATAGTCAGACTAAATCAGTTAAAGGTATTATTACTCTCCTAGAACTAAAAGAACTATTAAAATTTGTGAATGAAGAATTAAAAAAGACTAATAAAAACCTTCCTGATATTGAAATCCATACACCCACCTACTGTAAGAAACCTGTCTTGATAAAATCAGACAACACTATCACAGAGGTATTGTCTATTTTTGATTCAAATCAGGAAAATATATTGATTGTAGTTAATGATAAAAATGTTTATATCGGTAAGATTCGACGGACGACACTCAAAGATAAACTTGATGAGCTCATAAAATCTATTACAAGTTAAAGGCAAGATTCACTATGATCTTTTAGGCATGGGCTATCTATCTGGCAAAACCAGTCAATATTTATTTGAACTTTTTGGGTAGAACTAGCACTAAAAAGGTAGCATTATATTGGGCAGAACCACTGAAGTAGAAAACTATATAAATCCCCTCTTAATCGAAGGGTTTATGGACGCAGTTATTAGCAATTTCCGGCGAAGTCTAAAGCGCACCTCGGGCAACCACATGGTGATTGTCGTGCCTTCTATTACTAAGCGCGCTGATGCAGAAAAGCTGGTTGGCAAGAAAGTCTCATGGAAGTCACCTGGCAAGGAGCACAAAGAAATCACCGGTGTCATTCGCTCAGCCCATGGCAACTCTGGCGCTGTCCGCGCCATCTTTGAGTCTGGTATGCCGGGACAGGCAGTTGGAAAAAAAGTGCAGATAAGTTAATGCCCCCTAATCCAAGTAATAAAATCAACTAAATCAGCGTAATTCTCTCTTTAAAATCTTATGCGCATTATTTATTTTTTTGAACATCTCAACATCGCCTTCAGGCATATCCGGGTGGTACTTCTTTGCCAATTTTTTGTATTTCTTATCGATGTCATCCATGTCAAGAGAATGCTCCTCAACACCGAGCGTCTCCCGCGCTTCTTTGCGCATTTGCTCAACATCATCTTTTTCCGTGAAATCTAAGAGAAACTCCTCAAACGTCTTTTTTCCGGCGAGCAGGTCGGCTACTTCGAATTCTATGACTTTGAAAACCACATACAGATTATCAACATATTTTTGAGCGGATTTATAGCTGTAATACATGCGATATCCGTCAGCATACCAAGTCGCTGATGCAGGAAGATTTTTTATCGCAACCGGCTCAATATCTATAATTATATCATCATCTGCTACCTCAATTTTACCGAGTGTGGCGATTATATTATTTTTGTACTGCTGTGCCCGCCTGCCATAGGAATCTCGTGCAAGCACGGCGTTGAATGTGTGCCCTTTTATGCTGGTGGTTGCCATTGTTTCAAAACAAAATCCGGAGAATTTTGTATACTCTTCAGGAAAACCGGTAGTTTATAAACCTATCTATAAAAAGAGGCATCTTTATATTGTGCCTCCTCTCTTAATCATTGCATGGGAAACTTTTCTAACCTCGGCTTAAAAAAAGAAATACTGGCAGTGTTGTCCCGATTACATTTCACCGAATCATTAGAAGTTCAAGATGCAATAATCCCTCTGGCACTGCGCGGCAAAGATATCGTATTCACCTCACGAACCGGCAGCGGGAAAACACTCGCGTATCTTCTCGGCTTTCTTGGAAAAATCAATCCAAAACACGGCATCCAAATGCTGGTACTCGTTCCCACGCGGGAACTTTGTATCCAAGTTGGGAAAGAAATAACTAAAGTGTGCGATCCTCTCGGAATCAAAGTGGGCATGCTCTACGGCGGCAGGGAAATAGCCGGAGACCACATGACCACAAAAAAACGAAACAACATCATGGTTGGCACTCCGGGACGGCTTATCCAGCATATAAACGCAAAAAATATCAAAGTGGGAGACGTCAAATACCTTGTTTATGATGAGAGCGACCAGATGTTTGACCGCGGCTTTTTTGACGAATGCGTGTATGTAAAAAAACGGGTGAGTTCAGATGTTCAGACGATTTTTTCTTCAGCTACCATGACTGAAAAAGTGCAACAATTTATTGAAACAGCGCTGCCGGGCCATGAAGTATTAAAAATAGGCGACTTAGTCCCCAAAAAAATTATTCAAGAAAAACTGTTTTGCACTATCCCTGAAAAGAAAGAAGTGTTGCTGCGCTTTCTTCGCCATAAAAAATTTAGTCGCGTGATGGTTTTTTGCAATAGGAAAGACCGAACTGCGGAACTTACTCGATTTTTATCAGCCCACAAATTCCATGCCAAAGAATTAAGCAGCAACCTCATGCAAGATGAGCGTTTTAACACGCTCAACCTTTTCAAGGATGGAAAAATCCACATTCTCATAACGACTGATGTTGCTGCTCGCGGGCTTCAAATTGAAAATGTGGATCTGGTTGTCAATTACGATGCTCCGACACGGGCGGAGTTTTACATCCATCGAATAGGAAGGACTGGTCGGCGGGATAAGCCCGGGTATTGTTTATCGTTAATATGCCCCGAAGATGACAACCGGTTTGCTGATATTGAATTTGATTTTGACGTGAGCGTCGCAGAACTTGATACAGAATTTAAAAGAAAGAAAATGTAAAATAAAGAATTATACTACAATCTTGTTTCTCGTAATCGTCTTGTACATCATATACAATCCGCCCACCGCACTGCCAACACCTGCAATCCAGTACAGCACGCGTTCAGGAATATAATTAAGAACCACGAGCGGGTAGTTTGCGAGTTTGGCAATAAGAAACAGGCCAAAAACAAGGAACACCAAACCCATCAAGAACTTATGTCCGGTGGGCTTTGGCTTGAGCATATTTTGGAGCTGGTGCGGATTCATGGTTTTCCTCACTTCTCACAGTTCTTAGACAAAGGGAATCTTCACGACGCCCTTGCAGCCGAGAATGAACAGCACCGAGCCGGCAATAAAGCCAACAATCAGGCCCTTAAACAGGTCGCCCCAGTCAGTGACAAACGCTTTTCGAGAATGAAACAGTTGCAGTAACAATGCCATGCAATCACCTTTTTTGTTTTTTATTTGTTTTTTTATTTTTTGTTTTGATAATCGTGTACGGTAATCTATTTAAAGTTTGTGTTGCGCTGGACCAATAATCAAACAACATTTGAACAACAACATTTAAATATCAAACAGCGCATTATCGGATGCATGGTGTTCAATAAGAGGTTGATGGCGGTTTCACTTCTCGTGCTCCTCTTTTTGCCTCTTTTTTCCTCGTCAGCTGCTGCGCAGGAAAAAACCATCAGTGATACGCTCTATGAAACCGTGAGCTCCGTATTCGGCTTCATGGACCAGATTCAAATTTCCCTTATCGGCGAGCAGGGAGATGCCGCTGCAAAATCAACTTTCTGGGCGCGTTTCCTGATTTGGATTCTCGTGTTTACCATCTGTTATTATGTTTTCAGACTGTTTTTGCCGGGAAATATCGCCGGCACCATCGGATTTGTGCTCGCGCTGATTTCTGTTCTGGGAATTCCCGGCACGCTGCTTCGCGACATCATCATCAACTACAGCCTCATCGCCACGCTGATTCTTCTCGGCGGGCCGATACTTGGCTTGCTGTTATTCCGCTTCAAGATGAAACAACAGCACGGCGGCAGCGTGTGGACACACGTCGGATTTGTGCTGCTGGATGTGTTCATCCTTATTCTCCTCATCAAATTTATGGCCTCACTTAACACCACATTCAGCTCGATTATCTCATCATGGCAGTCCATCACCCAATGGAGCAGCCTATTCCTTGTTGGCATGGTTATCATTCTCGCATTTGACATCTTTGATGTGTGGCGTGCTGCAAAAGGCCGCTACACTCAACCGTACATGCCCTCAATTATTCCCGGCGCAGCTGGCGTGCGCGACCTGACGCAACAGGCGGAACGCACAATCACTGATGGGGAACGGCTCGCCGAGATTATTAGGCAGTATGACCATGCAATAGAAGAAAAAGAAGCCGTGAGTGCGCGGTTTGCTGCCGGTGAAATCGGCCTCTCCACACGGCTCACTGCTATCGAGCGGCAAATCGAGAGCATTGTCTTAGATCTCCAACAGCTGCAACGAGAAATTCAGTCTCATATTTAGGTGATACTATGCCGACGGTTCAAGAGTTATTAGCCAAATGCGATGACCTAAAATCCAAAGCAATTGCACTCCTCGCAGAAGTCCGCGAGCTGTTGGCAAAAGACCGTGCCGCGCTTGAGCAGGAGCAATCCGAAGACAATAAAATAATCCAGATGCATCTTGAAAAAGAACAGCGCGGAAAAAAAGCAGGGCGTCTTGCACAACGTGCAGCAAAAAAAGAACTCGCCGTTAACATGATGACACACAACGAGCGCGTCAAAGAGCTTGCGTCAAAATCAGCAAACATGAGCGTGCTCGTGTATAAAGCGGAGCGTGGTGAAGAGCAGGACGATAAGCGTATTCAAGACCTGCTCGCTCTTGTTGTTGCCGCTGAAAAAGAGGAGCTTGTCGAGGAGCAGAGCCACGCCGCCGTGCTTGAACAGCTTGAACAAGATCTCAAATCACTCAAAACTGACCCGCGGCAAATCAGCCGGCTGAATCCATCGGGACAGGCAGAAAATCTCCAGACCTGGGCGCGTATCCACGCACAACTCCAGAAATTAAATGCGCTCGGTCAGGCGCAGTATCTCATGCAGGGCCGCATCAAGCGGCTGCGTGAAGAACTCATGCCGCTGCTTGCCAAGGAAACTGAAACCGACACTAAAATTGAACGGCTCCTCGCGTGGCTTCGCGACCTCGACGAGCAGGAACGGCTTGTTGAAGAAAAAGAAGATGAAAAAACAGCAGAAGGAACTGCTGACATTGAAGAATACAAACAGGCAGCGTAATAAACAAACTTTAAAAAGACCGGAACACACAAATCAGGTAAAAGATGGTGAAGCATCAACTGAAAAGGGCACTCGCAGATTTGACGTTCCTATTTTCATTCCTCTTTTCTTTCCTTCCAACAGTTTCAGCAGCGCCCTTCGCCGGTGACATTGGCAATGTGGGCGATACAGTCATGCAGCTGTTTTATCCCATCTTCGGCGTAAACATGCTCGAGAGCGCCAACTTCGCCTTCTGGGCAAAATTCCTGATTTGGATTCTGCTGTTCGCTTTGTTTTACGCAGTTTTTCGCATGCTGTTCAAAGAGAACAAAAACATTGCGGTGACGCTCGGCGTTATTGTCGCTGCAATCTCCACACTCGGCATGCCGGAAAGTATGCTGCGCGGCATTATTGAATCGTACACCTTTTTTGCAACATTTATTCTCTACATCGCGCCGATTGCAGGAACCTTATTTCTCATGCACAAGTTTTTCGGCGAGGACAATCGGTTCAACCACATCATCAAGGCAGTCCTCTTTTTCCTGCTTGCTGCACTGCTGACACACTTCACTTCAGCAATGCAAACTGCGGGCATTCCCAGCTTTAATATTACTCAAGGCATTGCAGGGTTTGCAACGAGCGTGTGTATTATTGCAGGACTGTATCACATCTTCAAAGCGATTTTTGCGGGACCAGCGGGAGCTGCTCCAACAGCACCAACCTGGCCGTTTGGAACCACACCAGCACATCCCGGGCCAACACCCGTGCCGCCTAATTTCACTGCGCGCCTTGACGCCCTTGAAGCGGCTATTACTGCCTACAACAACATTCGCGAAACTGCGCTGCGCGTTCCTGCAATGCGTGATTTGCTGAATGCAAACGCTGCGGGAGGCATTCCTCCTTATCCCACTCCACCGTATCCTGCGCCCGTTACGACAGGTCTCGACTGGGGACCATACAATGCGGCGCAAGCAGCACTTGATGGTGAGGCTCGGCGTATTATTACCCATCTACAACACATTAGTCGTCATCCTGATATCGGCCGGATTACTAACGCTGAATCCGTACGTTTTGATAATCTCCGTATTGATTTTGGAAATGCAACTGCTGCAACACTAAATTTGTTGCATGAATTTGAACGTCATCGAATACACAACGATCCATCACCTTGGTAAATTAGTAAAACGTGATACTCATGGCACCACCAATTCCAGTTCAAAAAAGTGCACAAGAACTTGACGAAGTTATTGCACTATTTATCACAGAAGTAGACGAGCACCGGCGCAGTGGCACTCGACAGTCTCCCGAAGTATTCTCATCTCTTCTCCTTAGTCTTACCAAGCAACGTGAACTGCTTCGACATCTTGGTCAAGGCGGAGATACCATCTCCCCCATTTCCCACACTCCCGGCACCATTCGCCCCGATATCCGTGCGCGCGAAGAAGAAACAATGATGCGCGCTGCGCAGGAAAAATCTGAAATCTTGCAACGCTTGCGCGACACGATGAAAGCGGAGACTGATATTTACCGTATGCAGGAAGAGGAACGGGCAGATCTTGACAAAATAGGCAAGATGCTTGACTCAATGAGAACCATGCTCGAAAAAACACCACCCCAAGCTAACCTTGATGTTCAGTTTGATTCATTCCTTCATACTATCCGCGACGTTTTGCAAACTGACTTGCTCGGCCCATTAACCGACCGACAAGCGGCTTTGCTTCGTTTTGTAGAAAACACTGAAGCAGTGCTTGAAACGCAATACTCAAAATATTTCACTGCAGAAGAACTGCGTCATCTCGACGAAGTTCGCGAGCGAATAACCCAACGCGCACGGTCGTTCCTTGAGCGCAGAACAAAAGCATACCAAGGATTCCCAAAAGTCCTCGCCCAAATAAAGCCAGCTACACAATTGCGCACGGATGCTGACCGCCATCAGGCGCGTTCGCTCATTGATCGCGTCAAAAAAAACGGCATTGATGTTATGGTGCGCGACGGCATGGAAACTGGCCGCATGGTTCGTCTCGAGCACAATGAATTCGAAACACTCGCTGATAAATTCGCATCCTGAGGTGTCATATGGTCGATGTTGCAATTGAACTGAAAAAAAAGCCAAAAGGCGTAATCCTCGTGCAGGGCTTTCCCGGCTTCGGCCTCATTGGCACCATTACGACCGAGTTTCTCATTGACACGCTGAAAGCAGAACTTATTGGCACCGTCTTATTTCCCGACATTCCAACCATGGTGGCAATCCACGACGGCAAGCTCGTGAATCCAGTCGGCATTTTTTATGACAAGAAAACAAACCTCGCCATTCTCCACGTCATCACCAGCGTTGCCGGCATTGAATGGAAGCTGACCGAAGCAATTCTCGAAGTGGCAAAACAGCTCGAAGCAAAAGAAATTGTAAGCCTTGAAGGCGTTGCGTCGCCCATGGCAGATGGCACCGGTGGCGAACCGGATGCGCGCTGTTTCTTCTACACCACGCTCGCTGGCGCTGCCGCAAGATTCCAAAAAAGCAAAACCCAACTGCTCAAGGAAGGAATTATTATCGGCGTCACCGGCGCACTGCTGATTAAAGAAGCAAAAAATCTATCCTGCATTTTTGTTGAAACCCACACCGGCCTGCCTGACAGCAAGGCAGCTGCAGAAATAATCAAAGTGCTCGATGGCTACTTGGGCTTGAAACTTGACCCAAAGCCGCTGCTTGACCAAGCAGAAAAATTCGAGGAGAAACTTCGCGGGCTTCTTGAGCAAACAAAAATGGCCAAGGACACGCAACAGAAGAAGAGCTTGAATTATGTTGGATAGATTGATAGATTAATAGGCTATTTTTTATCTTATTTTTTTTATGTTCTTCTCTTTATCGTAACTCTCCATTAAGATATTTAAATTGTACCATCGCCCTCTCCAAAAGCTTTATAAAGGGGTGGCGTTTTGTAGAGGTTCATAAACGCCAGAAATGGCAGAAAATAAAGAAAATTCAAGAGATTAAGGAAGATTCCTTACTCTCCTTATCATAAAAAAGAGTGAACGGAGGAAATCCCTATGGCAAGAGAAAAGCCCCACATAAATTTGATATTCATCGGACACGTTGACCACGGAAAGTCCACTACAGTCGGACGACTGATGTACGATACCAAGAACATTGACGAAGCAGCCA
The DNA here is from genome assembly GCA_030651375.1 of Candidatus Woesearchaeota archaeon. NCBI lineage: Archaea > Nanobdellati > Candidatus Woesearchaeota > Candidatus Woesearchaeota archaeon. Next base: position 20,129 of record JAUSFM010000003.1, read on the forward strand.
TGCGCAAGCTCAAGGAAAAAGCAGAAGAGCTCGGCAAGAAAGGATTTGAATTCGCCTTCGTTATGGACAATCTCAAAGAAGAGCGGGAACGTGGTGTCACCATTGACCTCTCCCACCGCAAGTTTGAGACCAGCAAATACTACTTTACTATTATCGACGCACCCGGACACAAGGACTTCATCAAGAACATGATTACCGGAACGTCACAGGCAGACGCCGCAGTACTTGTTGTTGCTGCAACCGACGGCATCATGGCTCAGACCAAGGAGCACGTGTTCCTTGCAAAGACCCTCGGTGTCCAGCAGATTATCATCGCCATCAACAAAATGGACATGCCGGGCGTTGAATACAAACAGGAAAAGTTCAACCAGACCAAGGAAGATGTTTCCAAGCTGCTCAAATCAGTCGGCTACAAGCCTGACCAGATTCCGTTTGTGGCGATGGCATCACTTCACGGCGAGAACGTTGCAACCAAAACAACAAAAATGCCATGGTACACGGGCAAATCACTGCTTGAAACCATCGACGATCTCAAATCACCTGAAAAGCCAACCAACCTTCCGATGCGCATGCCTATACAGGATGTCTATAACATCACTGGTATCGGCGTTGTTCCGGTCGGAAGAATTGAAACCGGCATTCTCAAGGTAAACGACAAAGTCATGATTGTACCCGGCCGCGAAGGAAAAGGCGTGCCCGGCGAAGTCAAAACAATCGAGATGCACCACGAACAGATGCAACAGGCAGAGCCCGGCGACAACGTCGGCCTTTCAGTGCGTGGCGTTGGTAAAAAAGACATTACCCGCGGCGATGTTATGGGTCACCCTGACAACATTCCAAAAGTTGCCAGCGAGTTCACCGCACAAATTATCGTGCTGAACCACCCAACCGTTATCACGGCAGGATACACTCCGGTGTTCCACATCCACACTGCACAGGTTGCGTGCCAGTTCATCGAACTGGTCAAGAAATTGAACCCTGCAACCGGCGAAGTGCTTCAAGAGAAGCCTGACTTCATCAAGAACGGCGATGCTGCGATCGTAAAAATCAGACCGCTCCAGCCGCTTGTCATTGAGAAGCAGAAAGACATTCCCCAGCTTGCCCGATTCGCAATTCGCGACTCTGGTGCAACCGTTGCTGCGGGCATGTGCATTGACATTGTCGAGAAAAAGCTCGCCTAAATTTTTTTAATTTATTTTCATTATACCATACATCGATAGCTCACAAGGGGTACAGGCATGATGAATAAGAATTTTATCATGTAAGGAACAAAACAATGCAAAAAGCAAGAATCAAACTGGTCTGCGCTGAGATTGACAGCATCAATCAAGTGTGCGACTACATTCGGGGCATTGCTGAAAAGACCGGCGTACAAATGCGCGGTCCCATTCCACTGCCGACGAAGAGGCTCAAGCTCACGACCAGAAAGAGCCCCTGTGGCAACGGCAAGGCAACCTGGGAGCGCTATGAAATGCGTGTCCACAAGCGGCTGATTGATTTGGGGCTTGATGAACGTGCGCTTCGCCTTGTGATGCGTGTGCCGATTCCCGAAGGCCTGAATATTGAGATAGAAATGATTGAGAATTAATTCTTCATAACTTTCTTGACTTTTTCAAAAAAAGCAATAACATTTGTCGGCATTGATTTTACTAATCCTTCTTTGTACACTTCATAATCCATCTTCGCCATCTGTTCACCTTTCATCGCCTCTTCATACATCGACAATTCTTCAATAAGCCGGTGTTTGCGAATGAGCCGAACAATGAGGTCAGCTTGTTGAACAACATTATCTCTAAAGTGCGGTATGTGCTCATTTTCTTTTCTGTGTTTGAATTGCTTCAGCACTAATTCTTGCAATACTTTTAATGCTGTCGTCATTCGTTTGATGTGGTTGGGCAACTCTTCCGGTTTTTCCTCGTATACGCTTTTAATCGTACACGTTGCTGTTGTTATCTCAATGGTTTCAAACCCGTAGAGTTTCCCGACGACACTCTGTATTTTCGAGAGTGTTTTCGCGTTGGAGAATCGGGCAACGATACGGTCGTATCCCCCCCGATATAATTCGCGTATTTTTTCTTCTGCTCCTTCGACAATCGTTATTTCCGCTGTTTTTTCTTCAGCAGGCGCGCTACTTAGAATCAGTTCCTGTCCTTCTTCGCGCACATCAACTTGATTTCCTGGGGTGAGGCCGTGAGTGTGTACCCACGATGCCGGAATCGTGACCGTCAGTGCATTATCTCCTTGCTTGACCAGTTTTCTCTTCATGAGGTAGGACCGTGTTTTTGTTGTTCGCGTTGTCAGTACACGTTCATGCCGCTTCCAGTGTTGTCTGAAGGTGGAATGGCACGCTCGCGTGCACTTTCGGCTTGAACCCTTTGCCAAAATAGCAAAAGTCAATAGTTTTCTGCATCTCCATCACCTCAATGATTAATCTTGTTCTGTAGCGTAACTTATATATAAATGTTTTGTTTTTATATTTATTATATTATAAAATGGAGTACTTATATAAGTCTCATAGTGGGCGCCGCGGCATTAATCGGTGTGTCGTACGTAAAATTTATATACTATAACCACTATATCTGCTATAGAATGACCACCACAACCATCCAACTCAGCAAAGAAACCAAAGCAGCCATAAGCACTTTTGGCGGGAAAGAAGATACGTACGATGATATTGTCAAACGGATGTACGATCTCGCTGTCAAAGAACAATTGCGCGAACTTCTTTTTTCGTCTGAAAACACTATAACCCTTGCCGAAGCCCGTAAACGGCATGCTGAACGATGGCACAAATAGAAATTGTAGAAAGCCTCTTTGAAGAAATAGAAAAAACGTTTAAACAAGACGCTGACCGTGTTTTTGATTTGATCGAGGAGCTTGAAGAAAATCCTCACAAAGGAAAACTTCTGGGAACCGTTGGCGGCATCGTCATCAAAGAATTAAAATATAACACTTTCCGATTCTACTTTATTGTCGATGGATTTAAACTTAGATGTATCCAACAGGAAGAATTAACCGACATCCTTCTCAAATTTGTCAGAATGTCTGATAAAAAACATCAACAACAAACCATTGGCGAAATTAAGCATATTCTTAGAACAATCGGTGTAGGCGGGTTTGTGTAATCCTCATTTTCTCTTCCTTAAGAAATCTGCCAGCGGTATTCCTGCATGCGCGGATCAACCGGGCCTCTGCGAGAGTCAGTATTGACATAACACGTCCGGTCATGGCCGTAGTGCGCAACCGCTTTCCACAAGACTAATTCAACCTCACCTTTGTTCAGCGGCCGTTTTATTTTTCTTGTTTTTTCCTTTTCAGTCACTTCCTCAAGTATCATTGTTCGTCCGCGAAGAACGTTGTAGACTTTCTCGACGAGAAATGGTGTGGGGAGCGGGAAGGGCATATCCATAAATCCGCGTTTTTTCTCCTGTTTTGCCACCGCCATGTGCGCTGCGACAACATGGGGACAAAATACGTGCTCGCCAGTTCGCCGCCGATAACTGAAATAGTATAAGTTCTCTTCACATCCATGCCCGTACGCATGCTCGTCAGTCCAGACGACATGGCGCTGCTCGCTGTTCGGCAGCGGGACGGATTGAAGGCGAAAGAGATACGGTGTTGTTCGTGAGCGTGAAGGAACTTCAACAATATAAAATGCCCCTTGTGTTGGCGCTGTTTTAGTGTCAGCGTAGGCGTTGACGTCGATGCGATCAGGCGAGCGCTTGTGCCGGGTATCGGCGTATACAAAAAGTTTCACTCCTTCAATCGCATCAACCAGATGCACTTTTCGCTTGGTTCTGGTGCGGATGCCGGTCCAGACCAAGCCGCAGTAGTCAACATGTTCATCAAGGCCAGCAAATTTTTCTCTGCGAAGCTTGACTTCTGATGTCTGTTGGGCAAGCGCCTCTCTGATTGAGCGGGGAACGCGCAGGTTAACTTCCTCTCCATACTTCAAGAAAACACGCCATGGTTCAAGTGCAAGTTCCCACTCCTCGTGTGGTTGAACATTTTCCGGCAGAAGTGCTCCTTGAATCAGCACCGCACGATTGTCGGGGTCTTCTGCACAGCGGGCAACTGCTTCGAGCACGCTGTCTCTTGTTGCCTCAATTACCGTCCTGCTGCCTATACTATCCCTGACTGTGCTCGGACGGTTGAAAAATGCTTCTCGCTGTTCTTCTTCGCGGCGGGTGAGTTTGGAAGGTGTCATTTATTGTGGTGGAACATGAGTGATTTATAAACCTGTTGAAAATAACAGAAAAATAATAATAGCCCCGCGCGGATTTGAACCGCGGTCCTCAGGACCAGAGCCTGATATCCTTGGCCACTAGACGACGGGGCTGTATGAATCGTTGTGAGAGGTTTCTTTATAAAAATTGCGCTTCAAAGTCTTATTTTACTTGAACTTCTCTCGGCCGTTTCAGAAATGGAAGGTTTGCCATAAGCTGCTCAACAACTGGCTTGACTGCAGGCGAATATCCCTGCACGCGCAGCATGCCGAGCGGTTCAGGCACCGTAACTGCAACGCCGTGCAAGAGATATGCTCGCTCATGGAAATGCGGCCAGTGCGGCTCTTCGTGCGGATGAATTCGTTGTGCCCTTTTGTCTAAATAAGCGACCGCAGCAACATAATCATCTACCGTGAGTCCTTTTCCAATGCTGCAGTTAATTCTGACGGTTGTTTGTTGGTCACCATACTGGCGAAAACTATCATCTCCGACTTGTGTGAATTCAACAATATTGTCTCCTTCTTCGCGGATTTGCGGATCGTCAGTTGCTCTTGGTCCCGTGCTGCGTTGTATTGTCCGTGCTGGCTCTGCAGTTGGGGTGAGTTGCTGTGCAATTCCCGATGCTCCATAGTCGCGTACTCTACTTCTCAGAACATACCAGTGACCAAGCGTTACTGTGCCGGCAATTACACCTATCATCACCGAAGTAAGTGCCATTTCAGTAAGTATCTCAAGACTTTGTTGGTCAACCATACCCCTGAAAAATCACTCATCTCTATTTAAGGTTTTTTATTCTGGAACGGCTTTTCTGCTGTCCGTTGGCTTGATTCATCCCTCCTAATTCCTATATAAACCTCCCCGAAACGTTTATAAACATCGTCGCTCGGCTCGAACCTATGCTTACTTTTGCTGCAGCTCGGCTTGGGCGTTTGCCTGTTGTTGAATGTCGATATCCACTTCGTGCAAACCATGAACCCATGAAGGGGTTTGATAGGATCTATCTGCACAATACCTACAAACATAGTGACCTGTCAGACCTTTTGGCATTTTCTCTTGGGCGTGGCTTTGCAGGCATCGGCTACCATTTTGCCATTCATCCTGACGGAACAATTTATTCCACGCGCCCACTGGATGTGCAGGGCGCGCACACGCTCGGTAAAAACCAGCACAGTGTTGGCGTGGTGCTTTTGCATGCCGATAAATGCGCTTCGTCATCGCCGGCGCTTGCTGCTTTTTATGCGCTTCGGTCAGAATTATCAAGCCGAGCAGGCATCTCTCTTCCGGTGTTGTCCCACACCTTTGGCCAATTTGAACATCTGAACGATTTAATTGAACGCTACAATGGATTGGTTGGCACGTCAGGCATGCCGTTGTCGGATGTCGGTATGGATGTGTGTGACCATGGCCCTTTTTCTGTTGCACGCGAAGCAATCAGCAGAGCAATCGACGCGCAGTTTCAGCGTGGCGTACAACGTGCTTTTGCTGAACCATTTCAGCGTGTTGTTTCCATGTTTCACTTATTAAAACTCTGTCCGGGCCCCTCGTATCTCCGCGTTATGGAAGCAGGGCAGCGCTACAGCGGTGGAAATGATGGCAGATAAACCAAAGAGGCCTCGTCGCCAGTCTCTTTTTCAACGCATTCAGGATGACCTATCTCTTGATTTTTCAGGTTTCTCTTCTGCTGACTCAAGTCGTTTTTCCGGATATCAGCAAAGAGTGGGTTATACCTACACTCCTTCCCAATCGCTACTGGAACAACTTTCTCGTGCTGAACTGCAGCGCGAGTTTGGTGACATGATTCCAGAAACACTTGGTGAAAAACTTGCAGAAAAAGTGCGGAGCTATGAATCCACTCTTGACATGTACATCAGCGTGAGCTTTTACGATCTTACTGGGCGCGTTCCTTCTTTTTCTATTTCTGGCGACCGTATGGGTTGGTCAGCATCAACTATCAAAGTTCCCGTCATGATTGCCGTGTTTCACGCTATCGACCAAGGAACACTCGACCTCACTGATAAACTGGTGGTTGATCATCGATATTCTCTTGAAAGTTATGACGCAGTAACTAACATAAAACTCGGAACAGCAGTCTCTGTCTATGACCTGCTCGATCTCATGATTAGTGCTTCAGATAATGAAGCGACCAACATGCTTGCTCATCATGTGACCCTTCCGTACATTAATGCGCTTATGCAGGAGCTTGGTGCCACTCGCACCATGATGGGCCATCTTCTAAGCGCGAATGTGCCGCGAACGCGTACCGAGTGGAACCCCGATGGGAGCAACCCGACAACAGCAAACAATCTCACGCTGCTCATGGCGCGGATTTATGAGCTGACTGCTGCTTCACCAGCCAGTTGTCTGCAGATGCAGAGGATTCTTGAACAAAATAGTTCTTCCCCGTTAGGCACCTACCTACCTATCGGCACCATCATCGGTAGCAAGATGGGATCTATCACCGACTCTCGTGATGGCGACGATCTTCTTGTTACTGGCGTCATTGACCAACGGTATGCGCTGACCATCATGTGTAACCGCATTGGCCAGCACAAGAGAAATTCTGTGCTAACTGAGGTTCATACTGCTGTTCCCGTGGAACCATCACCAATCGACATTGCGTATCTCCAATTGCAGGGTGTGCTTGATGAATTTCATCGTCAACATTCATTGCCTTTTGTGTTTAATGTCGAAGTACATCCACAACCATTGCTTCCGGCGGTGAGCAGTGCTGGAAGCGTTATGAATGTTATTTCAAGAATAGTGTATGATGTGTACTATCACGGCATGATGCGGGGTTTTGACCGATGACCGAACCAGTCTACGTCGGAATTGAAAACGAGTTTCAGATTATGGACACGTCTACTCAATCCTATCGTCAACTTACTTCCGGACCTGATTTTTTTTGGAGAGATCTACTAAAAAGATATAAGCAGCCTCACTTTAGAAAAAGTCCGACGTCTATCAGAACACGCGTTGGCTCTGGCATTTACATTGATGGGGAAGATCCTGAAGTATGCACGCCACCTGTGCGGGTTGAACAGGGGTTTGCCACAAAGGCAGCAGCAGCATTGTACGCTGGCAGAAAAGAACTTCTCGATTTGCTTTCGTCAGAGCCCGCCGCGCGTCTTGTTGGTTTTTCAACGCACTGGAATATTTCTGTTCCTTCCATCGACAATGGCAGTGCTGACAGTTCGTCTCACATGAAATCATACGTTGTTCCTTATTCTCTTTTCACCTTAAACCCGCTCTCGGTGGGAACTAATCTTCGCCTGAAACAGAACAATCGGCAGGACGGCCCAGTAGTCCGCTGGGAACTGTTAGGAGACTACATTGAAGACATGGATCAGATTATTTCATTTTTACTCTTGTACGCTGCAAGTGTTTTTAGTACAGGGAACGGCGGAAAAATGCCCCTTCAATCTGGTGAGTTTCCTCTCATTGACCTAAAATATGCACATCCTGTTCTTGACGGCAGGCATACTAAGGTCACTGCATTTCTTCATGGTACATTTACCACCATCACTGCCCAAACATATCTTGAATTAACGTATGACTATCTGAAACCAGTTATTCTCAAGCTTGGCACGCCAGAAGAAGTGGCCACGCTTGAAGATTTTGTGCAGGGAAAACGAACACTTGATATGGACCGGTTCAGGCGGTTTGCAGTGCAGTATTCATATAAAGGAGCAGACCTGAAACTTGCGTATGACCCACTTTTTTGTCTCGATGCAAAAGCGTATGCAGAAGAAAAAAAACTGCCGCCGCTCGCCGCGTTTCTTGGTTCAGTCGTCGAGCAACAGCGTGTGCACGAAATGAGTTCATGGGATGCCATCACCATTAGTGATGCTTCTGGCCGGGCAATTTCGCTTTTATCTCTGCCTGCTATGGATGTTATCGCAGAAACCCTCCCACGCCTGAAGCCCGTACAACAAAAAAGATTAGTTTCGGCTCTTACTGACCAATACGATTCTGTGGTTCATGAGGATATACTTGAACTTCCCAATTCTCTTGCAACTGATGTAACAATCCCCCAAAGAGATCGTAAAGTATTGTCAAAAGAACTTTCACGCGCTGTCAGGGCGGTTTTTGAGCCAGCTGTTTCGTTGAAATCACCACTCTCATTTCCCATCCGGAATCTTGATGATTTTATTGAACATGAGCATCCTCCGTACGATTCTTCTGCAGATGCCTCTCTCCCTGAAGGCTATTCTCCTTCAGACTCACAACGCCAAGTGAGCTGGCGTCGGGCGTGGCATGCGTCAAAACTTTCACGTTCCAACTATCTTGCCGTAGGTGTTGTTGGAGCTGTTGCCGCCCTTGTCATAGGAGTTATATCCTACATTGATTATATTCATCCCACTGTCCTTGCTGAACAAAAAAAAGTTGAAACAACGTCTGCCCCTGGGGATGTAAATAAATAGGTACTGCCCATGGAAAAAAAAATTGGCTCAATCATCGAAAGCTTGCTCGGGAGCTTACAAAAGATTAGAGAGCATAACAAACTGGTTGCTGCTCGTGAAACTAAACTGGCATCACGATTTAAGTTCTATCGTGCATGGGGTTCTGTCCTGCTTTCCACAGCTCTTGCATCTACCATTATCTACAGTTCTTGCCATCCTCGTGCGGTGCGCCAGCGGAAATTAAACGAAGCAATAGCAAACGTCGAGGTGGGAAATTACGAGACTGCAGAACGTTTGTTTGATGAAACAAAAAAGGAGCAAGGAGTCGGTGCTCTTGAGGTACTTCTCTCAAAAACTACTATGACTGCACAAATTAATACCTATTTTCAACGGCACTGTAGTTGGCAAGATAATCTAACTGTTCGGTTAGTTGCTGGCTCTGACTTTAGTACTCCCATCCAACCAGTTGTTGTTCCCCCGTACAGCAGCCCCCTTCTTGTAGTGGGGCACGTTGACGGATTGTTTTCAGTTTTTAACAATTATGGCTCCAGTTCAACCTATTTAATGCGCTTTTCTGGTTTGATTTCAGCAGGCACCGCCGCAGTGCTGGCAACAACTGATCATGGTATTTATCGGATTGAACTTTCTTATGCGCAGGAAGAAAACTCGCCTAAAATCACCTTGACTCCTCTTTTCTCGTCTAATGAAAAAATAAGCGAAGTGCGCCGCTACGCCTATAATGGCAACACTGCTTATTTCTTCATGACTGAACAAGGCAACGTTCGCGGTATTTCAGAAACAGGCGAACCGCTTTATTCGAGTGACAATAAACCCCCAAAGATCCTACTGCCCCCGGTAGTGATTGACCAAGTACGGGGGCCGAGTGTTGTGCTTAGTTATTCCGATAATAAATTCGTTCTTTCATCTGAATTAAGCGAACCGACGATGAAAGCTCTTCAAGAACTAACAATCTCCGTTCATCCCTCTGCAGTTGGTGATTTTGATGGCAATGGAAAACGCGAAGCAGTTTTGTTCAGCGACCGAGGAACGTACCTTCTTGATGGTGAGCGTGGATTGGTACAGCTTCCGGGAAATGATTATACCCTCCAAAACAAGTTGCACATTTCTGTTGCTGATGCTAACCATGATGGAATTGATGATCTTCTTATTGGCCGTGAAGACAGCAGTGATACTGGCCTGTATGTATTTCCGGGTGACGAGTATTTGCCGCTTCGTTACCGTTTTCGTTTGACGTCTGATGAGCCGGGTGCACCTGCAAGCGTACTGTGGATTGGTGCGCAGACGGTGATTGCATATCCTGACCATGAGTGGACAAATCACGCTCGTTTTATGGATGCGCGCGGCAATCCACTTTTCTCATTCGCTGCAGACACTCCGGATTATCACTCTCTTTTTGAAGCACAGTTCGAAGGCAGACTTTATTTGGGAGTGGCATTATCTTCATCGGTTGGATTTATCCCCCATTGTTTCATTGAACCAAATATCCCCCCTCATCTTTCATTAGCAGAGAACAATGGCCGGAATGCAAAATGAGCCCGCCCCTTTACGTCGGCATTGAAAACGAATTTCAGGCATTTGATGCGTTAAAATGGAGTCCAGAGCCGCTTGATTTTAAAACTCTGTGGCCGGGCCTTCTCAAAAAATATCCACCTACCTATCACAAACTATCAGATACTGCGATTCGCACGCGCATGGGTAATGGCATGTATGTGGATGAGCACGATCCAGAAATCTGTACACCGCCGGTGCGCGTCCAGCCGGGATTTACCCAGCAGGCCTATGACACGCTCTATCTTGCACGGCGGGAATTACTCCGATTTATTTATTCTGATCAAGATATCCGTGTTATTGGCCATTCTACCCACTGGAATATGAGCAATCCGGGCGGCACTGATTATAGCGCTGACCATTTCGGCTTTGAGCTTTTTTACGCACTTGCTGTTCCCTATGCCCTTTTTATGCTCACGCCCCATTCAGTCGGGAGCAATGTCCGCGTTAAAAACAATGGCTCACGAATTGAACTGCTCGGTGATTATATCGAATCGGAAGACCAAATAAAAGCATTCCTTCTCTTCTCGGTGAGCAGTGCAGTGTATTTTCATGAGCATGGATTAAAATCGCTGCCTCTGTCTCTTGGCATGCGCACTCTTTTTAAGAATCGAGAAAATGACGAATCACAGTATTACCCTAATCTTGTGCACGATGGAAGATACACCGATGTTCCGGTTGTTGCGCATCGCCATAAAAAAAGTATCACTGCGCAAACCTATCTTGAAGCAGTATTTCATTTTTTTAAAAAAAGGCAGGCATTTATTGGGACACCTGAAGAAATACAAAATCTCGAAGACTTTGTGACCGGCAGAAAAAAGCTGGAGATTGACGACTTCAAGGAGCATGCAGTTCGGACTTCCTATAAACACGGCGGTGAACTAAGTTTCAGCCCTTCTTTTGCACTTGATCCTTGGGCATATCACGATGAACGCCCGCTTCCGACCGTGCTGGCTGATTTTTTAGGCGACCTTGCACAGCCCCATGGCGGAAGCGAATCTGGCCCGTACCTTCCTTCTTCTGTGCAGGTTGAAAGACTCGCATGGGATTATGTAAAATTTCGGTATGCTTCCTCTCGCCATAGCACTGGCTATTTTGAAGCCAACGGCGTGGGCTCTATTGATATGCTTGCCGAATTTCTTCTGCGCACGCCGAGAAACCAACGCACGCAAATCTTTCGCTGGAATAACCGCGCTCTTGCACAGCCCGCTCTTGCAGGGTTTTTAAAAAATCTAAAAGAAATATATCCCAGTCCTCATGAAAGAAGGACTTTCTATAACCTTTCAGGCCCTGCGTTTGAGCGGCTGTGTGCAGCGTATGAACAAGTCTATGCTTCTCTTCCTCCTAACATACAGCCAGCATCTCCTTCACCGCCTGCCTCTTTTTTAGGTCAGCTCACAAAACTCGAGCGGAAAAATCGTGCAGCTCTCGAGCGTGATCCCCTTCTTAGTTTTGAAGAATACTGCAAATCTCACAAAAAAAGAAAAGATAGAAAATAATTACGGGTAGGTGGCCACTCGAATCTCAAATTATCCCGTGAGAAATTCGTGTCGGCACTGGTGCAAATGCATGTCGAACAAAATCATCGTTAAATGCCTTTGGCGCTTTTCCTGTTTTTGCATAGGTGTACAATGCCGTGGTAAAGATGCCGTTGAGGCTTGAACTAATGATGCCTAAGAGTACCCAATATAAAACAACAAACGGAAGCGAGATTAGCACCAGCAAACCCGACTTTAAGATAATGCCTGCAGCAATGGGAATAACACCCAGCAGCCCAAGTATCATGAAAAAGAATCCCATTGAAAATTGGCCAATAACATTCTCTCCCCATGTTTTTTTGAAAAGATGCCCTGACTGTTTAATGGATTGAATGACGCTTACATTTTCAAAGATCATGACCGGCACAACAAAAAAGGTAAGCAGGCTCCATGCCATGCCAACGAGTGCCACAGCGATTTTGCCGAGCATGTTTGATCTTTCTGAAATCATCTGCAAAACTATTCCAACGGTCGCTGAGATAAGGGCCCAGACAAAAATTCTGCCGATATGTTTTGCTGCATTTCGAATGCCGTCGCTGAATGTTGGATTGCCGCCATGCAGCCTGATATGCGCGCAGGTAATAAGCCCTGTATTAAAAAAGATGACAATAAAATAGCTGATGAGGTAATAGCCAAACAATCCAAGATAGTACATACTGGAATGTTGTGGGGGCGCACCGCCACTCATAAAGAAGAGCGGTATCATAAAGGAAAAAAATAATGCGACGGTCAATATCATTGAAATCAGCGGAAAGAGCATGATTTCTTTATCGTGCTTCAGAACAGCATAGCTCTGTTGAACAAGGGCAAGGCCACGGGTAAATCGGCTGAACATATGGGTAAAAATGAAGAACTAATATAAAAACCTTTATAATATACCTGAATGAACTAAATGCCATTGCCGCAGTCGCATAAACAGGTCAATCTTTTTGCGCTGATGCGCAAAAAGCTGCACACGACGAACGTTTTCGCCTCCGGCGAAAACAGCGCTCCGCGCAAAACGACGAAAAACTTAAAAACCCTACACCAAGTCACATTCCTATTGCCGACGTCGCATAATCCGGTATTGCGCTGGTCTTGAAAACCAGTTTCCGAAAGGATATCTCGGTTCAAATCCGAGCGTCGGCGTATTATTTTTTTCTTTGGCATTCATGCTATCAGAACAGGTCAAATGGATTGTTTCAGCCGTTCCTCAAATTCTTTTCGCAGTTGGCGGTGTTCTTTTTCTCTTTTTTTCCAGTTTTTATTTTTGAGTACACCAAAAAATCGGAGAATGTGCTCTGGTTTAGCGCTTTTCATAACAACATTTAGTGGATGTACTCACATTTAAAGATTATGCTTTTCGTGCCCTGTTCACAATATCAGCGTCGCCAGCCCCAAGAACGTGAGAAAGCCGAATACATCGGTTGCGGTTGTGATAAAGATGGTGGCTGATGCAGCGGGGTCTTTGCCCATCTTTTTCATGATGAGCGGGATGATGGTGCCGAAGAAGCCGGCAACAACGAGATTAATGACCATAGATATGCCAATAATAAGCCCCAACAGCGGATTTTTGTTCCAGAGTGTTGCGACAATCGCGACAATAACGCCGTTAATCAGGCCGTTAATGGCGCCGGCAGTGACCTCATTGATGATGACTGGCCTTGCTGTTTGCATGTGGATTTCTTTTAATGCCAGTCCGCGGACGACGACTGCAAGTGTTTGTGTTCCTGCGTTGCCGCCCATGCCGGCAACAATTGGCATGTACACAGCAAGTAGGACGAATGAGGATATAGTTTCTGCAAAAAGACTCACGACATACGCCGCAAGAAATGCCGTTGCGAGGTTAAGAATGAGCCATTGGTAGCGTTGTTTTACTTTCATGAACGCAGAGTCAAGTACGCTCTCTTCCTGCGTGACACCGGCGAATTCATACAAGTTTCGTGCCGGCTGTTTTTCGATAAGGCGCAGGACGTCTTCAGAATAAATAAGTCCGAGGATGCTGTTGTCGTGGTCCAACACCACTACTTTATTGTTGCGGTATTTCTTGAACAGCTTGATAACTCCTGTTTCATCGCTGTCGTACCGGATGGTCGGGACTTTTTTTATGTACCGCGTTATTTTTTCATTTCCGCGGTGGAGCACGACCAGATGGCCTTGCAGCGTGCCAACGCAATAGCCGTCCTTGACGACAAGAAGTGTGGGGAATTTCTGATTGCGCTTCTCATATCTTTTAATAATTCCATAGACGTCTCTGAATCTGCTGTTGAGCTCGACCTGCACATAATTCAGGCTCATCAGGCCTGCTGCGGTGCGCGGGTTGAATCGGAGCAGAAACTCAACTTTTTCTTTTATGTCATCGTTCAGCGCCTGCAGTATCCGGTGGCTTCGGTAGTCGCGCATATTCTGAATAATATCAGTTGTTTCGTCGGGGTCAAGGTAATGAAGCAGGGGAATGAGTTCCTTGTCCGGCGTGTTGATAACAATCTCTTGCTGTATCCGCCGCGGCAGGCCCAGAAGAATAAATCCACGCTTGTTAATAGGAATCTCGTTAAAGACCGCCATCCTTTTTTCAGGCGATAGCAGAAGCCGGTAGGTAAAATCGTTGTGGCGGTATTTTTTAGCCATGCAAGGGTTTACGCATTCTTTTTCTTATTAAAGCTTTTCCTTTTTTGTTTGTTCCCTTCTTTTTCTTTTCCCTTATTTAAACCACAATCATTATAAACCTTCTTTCTCCAGTATAATCCATTAACCTTAGAGGGTGGTACCTATGATGAAATGCTGTAGTAAATGTGGAAAAATGTGCGGCGTACTATTGCTGGCGCTGGGTGTGGTGTTTGTGCTGAAAGACCTGAATGTCTGGAATTTCTGGGGCGTAAACTGGTGGAGTGCACTGTTGCTCCTCGTCGGTCTCGGCAAGCTCGGTGCATCGCACTGCCCTGATTGCCAGAAGTGTTAAGTTTTTTATTTTATCTTTTTTTTACTTTTTATCTTCAAGCTACTTCTCGTGAATAATTCGGATTAAGAATCATCTGTTTGATGGCGTCAATAAGTGGCGTGTAGGGCGCGTCTGTTCCAGTGCGCTGTTGTTCTATTTCTTCAATAGTCCTCTGTCCAAACCGCTGCTGTTTTACTTCTGCAGAAACAGGAAGGCGGCTTTGTGATTCTTTTACGGTTCGATACTGGCAGTCGATGCCAAAGATGTGGAGCGCTTCTACAAACGCCGGAAGCAGCAGTTTTTCGCGGACAGCGTCAACATCATATTCGGGCATGCCTCGTGCAGAGGTAGTTTCCTTTGGTATCTCTGCCTGTGCAAGAACGTCTTCAACAGTCTTTTTCCCAAGGTCAAGGAAGGTTGTTATCTGTTCTATTGGGACCATGTCCATAAACACCATCTGGCCAATGAGTGCTGCATACAATGAGCCAGTTGCATGTACCACCTCATCGCTGATATGAAACGGCTGTAACACTCTGCGGAGTATTCTATTTTCACTAACGTACCTTGTTTTTTCAATAGAATTAATAGGCACTCCTTCTGTTTTATTATCAAGCAGTGCCCGTGGTATTTCACCTGTTTCTCGGATTCTGTTCCTCTCTTGTTCGGCGAGAGTGATATATCCCGGCGTGATGTGACCTTCTCGCTCTGCGCGGTACACAAAAAGCTGTGCAAGATAGTTTATGTATCCGGCAACAGTTACTTTTTCTGGTTCGCTTGGTTTTTCTATGTCTTGTTCTTTGTCTTTCAGTCGTTGGTAGCGGCGTCCGAGTAACATTAATTCCGTGGTAAGGCGTTCTACTTCATCTGTAAGCCGTTTGTTTATTTCTTCTGCTTCTCCCGTTTCTTCACTAATCGGAATCTCATGTTTTTCAACGTAGCGAATGAAAAAGCCGAGCGGAATATCAACTCCAGCATCATGCAGGTCAGCCATCCGGACAATTCTGCTGTTGCCATTGAAATCTGCTGTGTGAATAGAAATTTCATTGCTTGTTAGGGCAAGGAAAAGAGCATTGTAACACTGTGTCGTTGGATGGTCCTCACCCAATTCTTTGATGGCTGTTTCAAGTTTTCCAAGATTAAAGACTGGTTCTTTACTTGGTTGGAACCACTCATCATCGCTTATTGTTTTTGATTCGAGAACGCCTGACTTTTTCAGCTGTTCATGTACTGCGTCGCTGTGGGTGATTCCACTGTCGACTATTCCCACATCTTCATTCAGATCTGCCAGCGAGACATATACTGTTGGGTTATCTTCAAATTCAACCGTGCCAACGGTCGTGCCAATGTTGGCTTTAACAAGATGATAGAACTCAAGCAGGTCACGCTGGTCGTTGGTTGGCTCATCGCCCTCAACTACGCTGCCCAGTGCCTTTTCAAAAGCAGTCCAATTGAGCAGGGTTTCTTTGGCCATATGGTTGCTTTATAAAGAGGCTGTATTTAAACCTTTGTGTGATGATTACCGGGGGTGTTAATTAACCAGAGTATATCTGTCCCTCACTTTCTCCGTCCCTTTCCCTCATTTTGCCAGAATCTCGTAAGCGTACGCTCACTTTCCGGCGCATGTTTTGTTATTTTCCCGACATCTGCCGGAAAAATAGTGTGCCGTCTTTTTATCGTTTTAATTCGCTATTTTTCCTATTTGCTGTCGGCTTTTTAACGAATTAAAATTGGTAAAATACCGTATCAAATTCAAAAAAATAAAAAATGATAAAAACTTTTAAGCTTCTATCGCAACTTTCTCTTCAATTTTGAAGGGTTCATCTGCCTTGCCGCTCTGGGTCTCTGAAATTTTCTCATTCTTCACCAGCCGCTGGAGCTCCCGAATATACCGTTGGGTTAGTTCCATGTTGATTTTAATTCGGTTCATGACCTTTTCAAACGATTGTTCCAGCGTATTGCCTGTTAATTTGTAGCCAATGGTTACCTTACTGTTGGCAATATAGCTTGTTTTATTGATGATATTCAGCGTGGTCCATCGATTGAGGTAGTCATACATGGTCTGGCGCGAGATGCCAGCGTAACAGCCCATTTGTTCGACGGTCATGACTGCAAGCTCAGGTTTTTTCTGACGATACGACTGCTTTGCGCGCTCGTATAATTCAAGCAAAACGCGATGCATTTTGTCAGTTGAGCCTTGTTTGCGAGGCATTAAGCCGATTCTCGCAAGAATAATCGCAGCCAGCTCTTCGCTGGTTGGGTTGATGCTCGGCTCGTGGTCTTGAATGATTATTTTGTTTTTTTTGAAGGGTTTCACCTCTTTTGTTTTTAGTTTATATCCTCTTTGTTTCCCTTTTAAATTTTGCCAAAATATCGACGACAGTATGAAAAAACAACAAAAGGTTGCTGTCATTACTCGCGATTTTCAGCCCAGAAATCAGATCTGGGGATAGACAGAGATGACTAAGATTAAAAAGCTGTTCATTTTGCGCTTAAACTATTCTGGCGAAGCATAAAGCTTTTAAGTTTGTTCTTGATGCGGGAAGGCATGATTGAAGAAATTGCGTATACTCTGGCTGGAATGTACAGTTCTGATACTGCACGTTTTAGTACTATAACTCATTATGTTAATCTGGATAAAGGAAGACACACACTCAATGCTTTTACTGGTTTTGTGCCCGGTGCGTGTATTGGCTACATTGCAGGACTTATCTTTGGCCGTACTGGACTTATGGAGATCGGTGCTTTTGTTGGTGTTGTCTTCAACTTTTCAAATGAATTTCCTGTTAAACCGGGCATGACGCCGGCTGAAATTGATGAAATGTACACAAAATTACGCCAAGGTAGTACAAGAAAAGATTAAATCTTTTTAGCAGAATCGATTGCGTTCGTTCTACGCAACGATCTCATCACAAGCGTACCAAAACAAGGCCGAAAAACTCGTTTTTTTCTGTTCATTTTTCCACTTTTTTATTTATTCGGCATTATCTCGAATGACCTGTTTTTGAAAAACCATCCCATTCTGTCATTATGCCATAAGAAACTTCTCTTTCGTGCATGTTCCCAGAATTTTTCCCCAAACCAGTTTGAGGGGTCAAAACTCTCTACGTCCCCTTGTTGGATAGGAATAGGGTGCAAGACGCATAAATGGGGGGGTTTGGGATGTTTGTATGGGATGATACCTGAAAGGGATACTGGTAGAGAAAATGTTATTCTATTACTTCATCAATCCAACGCGCTGTTTTTCTTCGTTTCTAAGGTGGTCGAATATATGATACGCTGCGGGATAGTCTTTAAAAAGTATTTCTTCTATCTTTATTCCCATGAGGTCATCAAAACCATACGCCAAACCTACAAGGGCTGGATAAAATTCGTTCATCGGATTTGATCCTACTTTCTTCACTTCTGCAAAAAATACTTCGGGAATGATGTTTCGCTGATGCAATTTGTTGTACGCATCAGAAAGAATATTATGTTCGTTGTGTGGAAGGTTTGGTATGCGCTTATGTAACCGTTCATGAACAAGTATTTCCCGAAAATAAAGTGATTGGAATGTTTCTTCTGAAATAACAATATTGCCTATTGTGGTCAGCACACCATAATACCACCATGCATCATGTTCACTATAACCTGCTTTCTGTAATCCGCCAATAAGTGGCCCAGAATCATAAAGAGATGTTTCATCCAGAAAAAAACCAGCAGCAGGTGCTCTCCCTTTTTGTGCGTCGTCAACTTGCATCACTTTGTCAGGGACAATAAACTCATGCGGCCCAAGAAGGTGCCGGTGACCAAGCGGATCAGGTATCTCTGTCTGCTTGATATCATGGTACGCAGTAAGTGCTGAGCTGCTGACGACGACTTCTTTGAATTCTCGGGGCACAAGTGCGGGAATACGACCAGAAACAAGCGTTTCAAGGCCTACGGCAAAAACAAGGGCAGGAAATGAGCGTTTCATCTTTTTTTCAACGTTGCACCATTATATGAACCTTTCTCTGTTTACCACTAATTAGGGGTCATTAAATGATTATACTTTTATAACAAGTTATAAAAAACAAAAGATTTATATAAATCCACTATTTGAGAGTATCCATGGACGCCTGCATCAAGAACATTAACGATGAAGAATGGCGCGAATTCAAGTCAGAATCTGCACGCCATGGCATGAAGATGGGAGACTTCTTCACCAAGCTGGTGGCAGATCACCGCCAGCAGTGTACTAAAGGCAATGCAAAAGAAATCCTCTTTGGGGAAAAACCGCTCAAAGATTTACTTAAAGATGTTGATTACAAAAAAATTCGCGGGCACTTCAAAAAAACGTTTAAAATGAGGCGGCATAACGTATCTCTTTGACACCAGTATTCTTATTGAAGTTGAAAAAGGAAACCGAGAGGTAATTGAAAAACTTTCTTTTATTAACGAAGATGAGGATGATATTTTCCTTAGTTTTTTTACGTTTTATGAATTTTATTATGGCCTTCGGCATAAAAATCTTAAAAACAAACAAGCTCTTTTAGAAGGTCTGAAAAAATATCATTTTTTAAATCCAACCATGCCAACAGCGATTATCTATTGTGATCTTCTCTTTGAATTAGAAACCAAAGGGAAAGCACCTGCAACCTTTGACCTCTTCATCGCTGCACTCGCTATGGAACATGATTACACACTCGTCACTGGCGATACTGATTTTAAAGAAATTCCAGGTCTGAAGTTGAAGTATATAGAACTTTGACTGCTGTTCATCCGTATGGTGCAAGAGTAGCTTTTTGTTTTTCAGGAACCACGGTTTAAATACCGTACCCAAAAGCATTTATTCAGGTTCTTTTTGCTCCTCGGTATGATTATAATAGCCGAGAAGAATGGAACTCTTGATGCTCTCCTTGAACATGTTCATGCACTCGACTTCAAAACAGATGTCTCAACCGGCGACGAACGAGTGGTCATCGGCCTCATCGGCGATACCCGTGCATTAGCAGAAGACCAGTTTTCTCCGCTCCCCGGCGTGTTAGAAGTGCGGCGCATCACGAGCAAGTACAAGCTCGTGAGCAGGCAGTTTCGGCCAACCCACACTGTATCCATTGGTAGGCAGGTTATTGGAGACGTAATGCCCCATCCTCTCATTATCGCCGGGCCGTGCGCTGTTGAAACTGAAGAGCAGGCACTGCGCACCTTTGCAGAAATTGCCCCGTTCGCCGATGTCTTTCGCGGATTTCTCTACAAGCCGCGTACCAGTCCGTACGAGTTTCAAGGCCTTCGCGAAGAAGGCATACACATTTTGCAGGAAGTTAAACGCCTCTATCCGGAAAAACCGATGGTGCAGGAAGTGCTCGACCCTCGCCATCTGGACGTGCTCAATGCAGTAACTGATGTGTACCAAATCGGCATGCGCAACATGTACAACTATGAGCTTTTACAAGAAGTGGGCAGAACCGGCAAACCTATTATTTTGAAACGGAACTGTGCTGCAAAACTCGAAGAGTGGCTCCTCGCTGCAGAATATATTGCAACAACGGGCAACATGCAGATTATTCTCTGCGAGCGTGGCATACGGACGTCGCTTTCGGGAGAATACAGCAGAAACACACCTGACCTTGGTGTCATTCCTGCCATCAAAACAGCAAGTTGCCTTCCCATTATTTTTGATCCCAGCCACAGCACCGGACATGCTGACATGGTCGAGGCCATGAGCTCTGCTGCATTGCAGCTTGGTGCTCACGGGCTGGAAATTGACGTCATGCCCGTCGGATATGACCGAACAAAATTACGAGTTGATGGCGCGCAGGCCATCACGGCGGTCGAGCTTGAGCGCGTTGCACGGGCTGCGCGGAAATAAATTAGAAACGCTTAAATATTCCACCCCATTTTTGATGGCATATGAGACTCACTCCAATCCTGTTGGCGCTCGGCCTCGTCGGCTGTGGTGACACTGTTGAAAAAACAGTCTATATCTATCGTTATCCTGATGCTGGCAGTGTGGCTGATACTACCCAGTCTGACGTGCGCCCACCTGAACACGGGAATGGCGAAGGTGAAGGGCAGTCTGCTGAACTCGATGCTGGCTCACTGGATGGCCGTGTTCAGGATGCAGCTGCAGATGCAGCGGTTTCTGCTGACGCGACAGTTCTTCCGGTAACTATTGATCATCACTTTTTTTCCGATTATTTCCGTTATGGCAGTGAACGCCGGTTTCAGGCGATTACCCAGAACGCAGAAAAAGTAGTGTTTGAGCTGACGAACGCTCTTGGTGAAATTGAGACAATCACCGTGCCGCAGCAGAACGCAACCATCCGTGGCTCCCGCGCGGTTTATCAAGCCCTTTTTCCCGGTGTGTGGAACCAGCCGGGAGTGTATCCAATTACAGCAACTGCAGTTGGCGCTGAAGGCAACCGTGTTTCAGATTCTGATTCCGCTGCGGCCTATAACCAACTGGTTACTGAGATGCCACCGGCGCTCGGCGTTTCGGTGTTCATCCTATCCTACGATGTATGGAAGCGGGACGTTCTGGGCAGTCCGCTGTTTCGCGACATTTTTGACCAGCCCAGCAGAAACCGCGGCGAGACATGGGCTGATGCAATTCTCGCCTATGAGCAAACATTCGGCCAGCGCGTGATTGACGGGCGCGAATACACCAAACTGCCCGTGAGAGTTCATATCGTCGAATCCCCCGATGAGCGGGGAGCAGTTGGTGTGGTGTATGAACAGGGTAACGGCAACAACTATTTTGCCAACATGAACCGACTGGTGTTTGAGGGCATTGGCGCGGTGACCACTCGAGAACAAATTGGCCAAATTTTGGGAACGCACTGAGATACATTTATTAATTCCTTCTTTTTTTTCAGTGCCATGAAACCTGGCAAAGACTACATCGGCGTTGGCTGCGGCGCTGTGATTCTGAATGAGAACAATCAAATTCTCCTGATGAAACGAGGCGCTGGCTGCAGGAACTGTGTTGGCTACTGGGCGATTCCCGGCGGCTGCATTGACCGCTTTGAAACCGCTGAAGACGCAGTCAAACGGGAAATCAAGGAAGAGATTGGTGTCGATATTGAACTTCTCCAGCTCTTGAGCGTGACCAACGATTTTATCCAAGAGGAAAACGAGCATTGGATAACGCCTCAATTTCTGTGCAAAATTGTTGCAGGTACGCCTACCATTTGTGAACCAAAAAAGTGTGACGAATTGCAGTGGTTCGATCTTCATGCGCTGCCAGAAAAACTGACGCTGCCGGCCATCAATGGAATTCGCGCGATAAAAACTATTCTTGAAAAGAAAAAATAAGAAAAAAATAAATAAAAAAATCCTTCTAATTCCCCACCTTCATAGACCCCGGCCCAAGCGCGTAGATATTCAACAGCGCTGCAATGCCAAGCAGGTGGAATAGCACGGTAATCATGCTCATTCCGTTTCCAAAACTCATGTTCGGAATATGCACCGTGAACAATGCAACAACAAGCACGAGCATGAGCGGCCACACCGCATATCTGGCTTTGTAGCCGAGAATTAATGCGCCGCCAAACACGACTTCTGACAGAAGCAGCAGCCATCCGAACAACGTCGGTATCGGAAAGCCAATCTGGCCGAGCATGGCGCTGATTCCACTGGGATTTATCAGTTTCGTCAATCCCGCAACGAGAAACAGCAAACCGGCGCATATGCGCAAAACAACTTTTCCAAAATCTTCATTCATCACAACACCCCCTTTACAGGTTAAAAAAGAGAAGTCCGGCTTATTTTTATATTTTCTGGTTTTCAACAGCTACCTTTTTATATTCATGCCAGTAATCATGGTGTGTGGTCAAGCTCATTATCATGGACCTTGGCGGTGTGTACTTCACGTCAGCCACGCAAACCCTTGTTGATGAAGTTGCCCAACTTGTTTCTGCACCAAAACAGCGAATAAAAGAAATTTTCAGCTGCAGCCCGGGCAAGGAAGGCCTTGCGTACCGGCAGGGAAAATTCACGCGCGACGAATTCTGGAGCTGTGTAGCGAACGAGCTGGGCATTAAAAAAGAGCTCATTCCCCTGCTTGAAAAGTTGTGGTTTGAGGCGTACATTCCCAAGCCGACCATGCAGGAACTCGTCAGAAAACTCCGCAAGAAATACCTGGTCATCGTCTTCTCCGGCAACTTCAAGGCAAGAATAGACTACCTCAATCGCCACTATCACCTCAAAAATGAATTCGATGATTTCCTCTACTCATTCGACGCGGGCTGCAGCAAGGGCGATTCCCATTTTTATGAGTCTCTCGCCAAAAAAATAAAAAAGCACGGCGTCAAGCCGGAAGAATCTATCTTCATCGACGACCACCAAAAATTCCTCGACAAGGCAAAACCATTTGGTATTAAGACCTTGTTGTTTGAGTCGCCGGAAAAGCTTGAGCATGACCTCAAGGCGCTTGGTGTGAAGTGGTAGTTCAGTATTCGTTTTAGAATTTTTTTAAAGAAACTTTATAAAGCTCTTTTGTGTTGTTTAATCTTGTTTACTATTCGAGGTAGATAGATGCTCTCAAAGAAAGCCCAGATTAGTATGTACCTTATTTTGGGAATTATCATCCTCCTTTTTGTTTTGATACTCTCATCACCAAAAAAGGAACAGCAAACAACATCTTCGTCGTTCACTTTTGCCACTGCTGCAAAATCAGCACGGCTCCAGGTTACGGAATGCTTGCGGGAAAAAATCAAGGAAGCAGTGCTCTTTGTGGCGCACCGTGGTGGTTATGCGGTTCCTCCGGAGAACTATGTTGACTTTGCTGCAGAAGAATCACCGCTTATTTCTTCGATTCCGTATTATCAAGTGCGCGATGAGCTTTTTATTCCCAGCGATGAAACGGTCAAAAAAGGAATTGGTGACTATCTCGCTCTCACCATGCGCAACTGCACTGGCACCATTCAACTTCCTGATTTCAATATCACGTTTGGTGTGCCGTTGTTTGTGGTTGACCTTGTGACAGAACAAA
Source organism: Candidatus Woesearchaeota archaeon (assembly GCA_030651375.1). Lineage (NCBI taxonomy): Archaea > Nanobdellati > Candidatus Woesearchaeota > Candidatus Woesearchaeota archaeon. Next base: position 43,729 of record JAUSFM010000003.1, read on the forward strand.
CCAGTTCCAGCAAGATAACCGTGTCTGCCGCAATTCCGACAATACTGACTTCTGTTGATACTCGTGAACAGATAACTATTAGCGGGTATGTAGTGGTCATTCCCTCACGCCTTGGCGAGGCGCTTCGCATCAGCAGGAATATTATAGGCGACAATCACCTTGCGCTGTGCCTTTCATGCATGGCACAACAGACGCCGCGTGACATGGAATTACAAACATTTGAATCAAATCAGCCGCCGGATTATGTCATGGTGTATCAGCTGCTCTACAACGAAACATTTGATGAAACACGTCTTGGTACAAAGATGCCGGCAGTATTCCAGTTTGCTGCAAAATACGCATCAGACAGTAACCAAACAGCTGGCAGCATCAACATTATTAACGAGCATGAATTGGCGAGTGTGACTGCAGTTGTTGGCACGCCATTCTCACTTGACATCAAAACAAACGCAGCGCGCGCTCCTGGTCAGTTTGTGCAACCTATTGCACATACAGTTCAGTTTTCCGACGACAGCGACCTGTTTGACATCGTTGCTGATTCGGTCATCGGCACCGGCAAAATTGCATTTACTCCAACGCCCAACATGGTTGGTCCCCACATCATTGAAATAAAAGCCACTGATGAAACAGGCGCGTGGGACAGCACGGTTATGGTTCTTGAGGTGAAGGAGCATGAATAACGAACTGCCCGCTCCTTCTTCCCGCTTGTTCTTCCCCCTGTTTGTATTCCTTATTCTTTTTCTTATACATGTTCCTTCATTACTCGCTGCTCCACCGAATCAAATGAACCAAATCCAACTATCGTTCAATCAACAGCCAACGCTTGATGCGTTCTTAAAAATTGAACATCCCACTGCTGCTGACCTTCTCCTGCTCCATCAGCGCAATCCTTCATTGGTCAATCTCAATGCGTGGAATAAACTGTCTTCTGACAATAAAATTTTGTTTCTCACCCAACAGTATATTAGCGAATATGCGCGCGACGCCGTTGCTCATGCATCATTCACTTCAGGAACCTCGTCTCTTGCTGATGAGCAAAAGATTGCAGAGCTCTTTTTTTCCAAAAGCGCAGAAAATATTAATGGCCAGCGTCCAGCATTTGTCAACTATCTTTCATCATACGGTGTTGATATCCGGGTTGACGGAAACGTGCAGGGATACACTGCGTTAGGCGTGCTGAAAGGAAACAACGGCGAAGTAAATGTGCGCCTGCTCAAAGAGCGTTTTGCCTTTGGGGTGCAGCCTGATGGAAGCATTGTGCTTGTGCGCAAAGGCGCTGACCGAAAAACAGCAGTGGCGCATTCATTTACGGGAAAGATTCTGGCAGCAAAAGACGGCTCAATTTCCTTGATTAGGGGCTCGTTTGACGGGAATACGGTTGAGCAGGTGACCAACTTGGTTATTGACTCGCATGACCGGGTTGTTGCGCGGGCAGAACTATTTGGCCCATTTGCATTTACCAAGCCGACGTTGCTTATGTTTATGAAAGGAGATTCAGGGGCTGGAAAACCCGACCGCTATCGGATACAGCAAGACACTCGTTTGCGGGGCTTTTCCCATATCATTGGCGGAACATTCTCACTGCGTGGGGATGCGCGCGAACCATTTTCTCGGCGGCTGTTTGTTGAGCAAGGAGATGAAGGTGTTGTTGATGGATATGAAATTCGTGGTGTCAATAACCGCGTAAAAATTGCCTTTGAGAAAACTGATTTTGACAGCCGGGCATCTGCAAATACCGTTTTTTTTGCGCCCGACGGAAAAAACGTCTTTATGGCCAGTGCCGGCGCGAATCCCTACGAAGTTGCTGCTGACCCTGCTTCAGTTATTGCGGGACGAAAACTAATCGGGCAGAGTGTGCCGTTTCTTGAGGTGCCTGACCGCGGCTATAAACCCGGAGACCAGTTTGAGCCGGGGACGACTGATTTTTTTAATCTCATGATGATTCAGCGGATTATTGGCGATCGGCAAACCGGAAAATATACTACAGCAACCAGCTCAAAAGTTATCGCGTGGCAGAATGCCTACAACAAACGCCATCAACTCCAGTCGGTCGATGCTGGCTGGCTCTCTCCTACTGGCCGCTGGGATGTGCAGAACAGTGACGCTTTTTTCCAAGAAGCAAGCGCTTCATCGACGATGATTTTCAGGCCGAGCGGCGGAACGGTTGCCATAACTGAAGGCGCCACACTGAGTGTCCAAGTAAAAGGCAAGGTTAGTTTTTCATATGGCAACGAACAGTATGACCATCTGACTGGGCGTTTGACGCGGAAAAAAACTTTTTTTAATCCCGTAAGCCCGTTGCCAGTTAGTATTGTTGCGTATGATGATGCGGGAAAACAGGCCGCGATTGTGACGAGGGAAGGAAACAAGAATAGTGTTTTTGCTTTTAACCAAGGGTTTATGAGCGGCGAGAATTGCCTGCCCTGTTTCATTGCGGCAAACATGGATTTGAGCCAGGTTGAATGCGCTGGTTTTGTGCGCAGGCTTGCCCGCTTGGAGGGAGGGTATTATCAGGCCTATGGGCTGCGTAAACAATCATTTGACCTGTACACTGGACAGTATGGCAATGCATGGGAAATTTCAGAAAATATTCGCGACCATGGCGGAACGAGTTTGTACTGGAAAGAAGCAGGGGGCGATTTGCCACTGCGTGATCCACGCCTTGCTGCGCAGGTTTCCTATGATTTTGGCTCATTTAAAGAAGGCGACGTCATCAGCATGTACTTTACGGGCAGCAATTATCTCGATGAATCATTTGCCGACGGGAAAGACGGCCGCCAGAATACCCACGTCGCAAAAGTACTCGGCACAACCACTGAAGTCTTGAGCTATGATCCTTCACCCGGTTCCTTGGGGCAGTTTCTTAAAAAAGAAATCGGCGTGCAGAATCCGACCTTGTTGGCCAACTTCCCGGTTTGGGTAAAAAAAGAGGATGATGGTGCTGATGCGTATCAGCGCGTTCGTTTGCACCCTGATGGAAATTATTATGATGGATCAGGACACCGTGTTGTTCCCGGGCGCGATACTGTTGTCAAAGTGGAAAAAATTATCATTGCGCAACTCTGGCATCAAAATCCCAACCAGCCTGAAGTCGAAGCGGTTCGCCAAGAAGATTTCGGAAGATTTTTGGATGACAATCCTTCATTTTCCCTCTATGAACACCTGCGCCCGAATGAAAAACGAATGGCTGACGCTTCGGCAAATAACGACCTGAACGGTGTGCAGGCGATGCAGTTGCGCTATAAAACAATTGAAGAGGAGTTGCAAGCACGCCAGGTTCCCGAGCGTGATATTCCTGCGCTGGCAAAATCAATCAAACTGCGCAACGCAATGAACGCACCAAAGGCCGGTGATGTGTTATTTGTTTCGCGAACCAGCCCCTATGAAGAGGAGCGTGCAGAGCCATCGCTTTCCCTTAGTGAATCGCTTGAAAAACAGGGAGTGGATGATGCTGAAACATGGCGCACATTAATTACAAAATCAACTGAAGAACGAATGCGGGAGTATCCGCTGGCTGAAAGCGATGCACAGGACTTTGAGTTGCTCACGCTCTCGGTCGGTCTCAAGGAATCAGGACTGACTGATAGTGTTTGGGGATATCACAAAGCAAAAAAACAAGCAGAAGACGCTGCTGCGTTGCTCGGTTCTTGGGCGCCTGATTTTAGTTACGGCTATTACCAGCTTCTGCCGGAGAATGCACAACAAAATGCAGCGGAATTATCATTCCAGGGCGTTATTCCCGAGAATGATTTTGACGGTCCCCGTGAGCTTACTGGCAAAGAGGGCGCGGTGAAACATGGCCAGCGGCAGTTGGCAAAACTATGGACAAAATATGTGACGCCTGATATGGATCGGCAGCAGAAAATCCAACTGGTTGCTGCTGCGTACAATTGCGGTGAATGGTGCCCACGGAATGCTGCATTCCAGCAGCAGTTTAATGATATTGCAGGAACCTCAATCACTCCTGATGGCAGGCTCGGTGACCAAACAGTAGATTCCGTAACCGTGTATGCACAGGCGCACGGGATTGAATTCAAACGAGAGGATATTCTTGCTTCAGGTACTTTGTTTGAACAAACGCCCCTCTATCAACATATAAAAGAACAGTGGCGCATAAAAAACAGCCGAGAGCCTGCATATGGAACCATCCCTGCATGGCCATATGGCGCACAGGTAATGAATATCTGCCGTGAACTTTCAGCACGCTGCTGAATGCTGCTAAAATTTGTCAAAACTGATTACTCCCTACTAAATCCTACCGACTAACCTCCTATCTGGTCAACTTCCTGAATTAAATTAATCACGTTCTGAACACGTGTTCTGCTGCAGTATGGGCAGCGCATTGTTGTTTTTGTTTGTTTTGTTTTTGAAAAGCGGTAGCCACAGTCAAGGCACTTGTACTGCCCCATTGGTTCGCTGCCGGGCTTTGCCACGGTTGATTTTTTTGTTTTGCTTTCCGCAGCAAGCTGCTCCTTGCTCATACCAACAACCGGCCACTCTTTACTGTCCGTCAGGCTGGGTTTGTTTATTTTTAACTTGCTGCCGATGCTCCCGAAGAAAGAGGATGGAGAAGCTGGCTTGTCTTTTTTCGTCATGCATGCAGCACAGACCACTGATTGAGAGCCCGGTGGGCATTTTAGCTTATCCATAGGAAAGCGATTTTTGCAGGACGAACAAGGTAATTCAAGCGCCATACAGGGGAGATGAGCAGATGAATTATTTAAAGTTAATTACTCCATAATATTTATAAAGAAAATTCCCTGATACGTCTCCAGATGGACCAAAAAAAGGGGCAGATTTCGCTATTTATAATACTCGGCATTATCCTTCTCATAATCGCCTCGCTTTGGTTCTATTATCAGCGCGTCAGCGTGCAAAAACCCACAGCAGTTGAGGCGCCAACGGATATCAAGGCAGTGCAGGAATATGTGGAACAGTGCATTAAAAAAATAACGCCTCCTGGTGTGTACCTGCTTGCGTATCAGGGGGGCAGGATGTATACAGACAAGGATTTCCAGCAGGATGATTTTACTGAAAAAAACTTTCTCACCTTTGAGCGTGCGTTTCCGTACTATCTGCTTAACGGAAAAAAAGTGATGCCAAGCCGTAGCGACATCGAAAAGGAACTGGGAGCATACGTTGCTGAAAATCTTCCCTTGTGTGTTGACTTTTCTGGCTTTGCCCAACAAGGAATGGCTATTGCCGAAGGCGACGTCACGGCAAAAACAACCATTGCGCGCGACCGCGTTATTGTTGATGTGACATACCCGCTTGAAATAATCGTTAAAGACAAAGTAAGTACGCTATCAAAATTCAGTGCTGAGGTTCCGAGTAGAGCATTTGATTTGCTTGCGGCTGCCGAAAAAATGCTCGGCATCATAACCAAAAACCCCGAGCGTGCCAATCTTCCTGCATTTGCCCAGCTCAACAGCCAGTACACAGTCATGATTTCTCTCCTGCCGTTTGACAAGGAAACAATGGTTTACTCCATGTATGACGACGATGAAAAATTCTGGGTTGATAACGCACCGCTCATCTGGTGGTTTGGCGTTAGTGAAACACGGCCGCGCAAGGACGCCACGGGAAACAGTGCGCCACGCATTTTGAACCTGAAGGATTTCGTGCTCCGAAGAAGCGTGCCGTTCACGTACGATGTGGACGCATTTGACGCAGACAATGATGCCGTATCGTTCACCTCAAATAACCCTTCAATTCCTATTACCAGCGACGGGCTGTTTTCCTTTACACCAATAAATATTGGCACCTTCACCGTCAAAATAAAAGCAACTGATACTCATGGCTCCAGTGATGAACGCAGTGTCCGCTTCGTGGTCGAGGACTGAGAAAAAACGAGCAGTGATGGTGCTGTTCCTAGTTTTACTCCTCGTTTTCACTCTCCTCGTTTCGCTTTCTGTTGGTGCAGCAAGTGCCACGACTCCTGATACTTCCATCACTGGTGATATAAGCCCTGATGCATTTAAGGCGCTCTCTCCTGAAGATCAGCTGCATCAATTGCAGGCACAGTACCGTGATGAGCTCGCCGCGCTTTTTTACGGCGACACAACAAACATCGGCAAAGATGCGCAACTTGACCTTCGCTATTTTAACACGCCTGCCAACGTGCTGAAAAATCTGGAAACAAGCAAGACCTATTTTCAGCGTCCGGACACCCTACAACAGGCTCGTGAAGGTGCGCGCGCTTTTTTCGCTAATGCCTACCAAGCGAATTATGTTTTTGACGCATCGGCGACGCGCCTTGCTTATAATTCAGACGCGGGAACGCTGTCGTCCGGCGGCAAAATAATTCGTCTTGCTGATTTTTTCAACAACAAAAAAATAAAAGAAATCCGCGCGGTTCGCGATGATTTTGAAATCACTGAAGTTGATGGCGTACAACAAAAAACAATCACTTTTTCCGGCGCAGCGCCGGTTGCACTGGCGTACAAAGAGGGTGTATTCTCCCTCAAAAACCAGAACGGAGAAACGCACACCGTACAACCCGACGGGTCCAGCAGATTTGCCTTGCAGCCTGATGGAACGCTGACCATTGAAGGAGCTGCGCACGGCACGCTTACCATCAACAAAGTGCCCATGGATTTTCGTATTCGCGAGCGCATCGTTGACACCGATGACACGCCATCACTCACGATTCAACAAAATGGCGATATCACCACTGGAGTCAGAAGTGATGTCGAACTTAACACGCCAACCTTGTATCTCGATGGTACTTTTGCTATCACCGGCGGCGGAAAAGAGGTGTACACCTACAGTCTCGGTGGAAAACAGGGTATGCGAAAAGGCGTTGACCTTGATGACCAGGAAACAAATGGCGAAACGGTTCTTGTCGATAAAATGTCAGGCATCGGCGTGATTAGCAGCGGGCAGGACCGCAAAAAAAACGAGTTTGTGCTGACACATCTCGATCAACTGAGCGATTCCTCGGAACTGGTGCCAAAAAAACTGGCGAGTGCTGAACAGGCGCGGGAAAAGGCAGATGGCCTACGACGCGAATCCTCTCCATCAGCAGGACAGAGCGCCGAAGTGTTCATCAACCATGCCAGCGGCGCAACAACGGTGTACAGCCGCGGAAAAGTCATGGTGCGCAATTACTTTGTCAGCAGTGGCCAAGTAGTTGGTACGAATCAAAACAAAGCATCATTTACCGGCTCAACTGCCTCGTCAACTTTTGACTTTGTCAGCGACCAGCTTACGCCGCCGGCTCGCACGTCAGAAACATTTGTTATGAACGGCGAAGGAATCTATACCGACAAGCACTATCGTGCAGAAACACAGCAATCAGGAGCACGGCTGAGCAAGCGCGACAACGAGGCGTTTCTGTCAGTCGCGTGCAATGGCTGTCAGAATGGAAACGCGGCAAAGATTGTAAAAAACATTGCAGTTGTTTCTACGGGCGACGAGATAACCAGCGATGACATCCATCGGCAAAGCCTTGAAATCACCGCTGATGTGCGCGGCGGAAAACTGGAATTTGATGTTCCAGCGGCGGCATTGAAAGATATGAATGACGCGCTCGACGCTGATGAGTCATCATTTTTGGCATTTGACAGCCCGCTGTATGTCAGTGCCGAGGGGGGAAAAACCTTTTTTGGTATTGGTAGCCAAGGCATTGGCAGATATGAAACAAAAATCAACGGCAAGACCCAAGCAGTCAGCATAGTGATGAACGGCAAGAGTATGCTCGGCCAGCCGCAGGAAATAAAAACCGGAATTGACGTCGGGCTTCTCTCAAATCCAGCGTACGCAAAACATCTTCAGCAATCCTTCTCACTTCAAGACCGTGCAGAAGCGCAGGCGCGCACACTCGGCAAGCAATTCAACATCCGAATTGGTGCAGACGGCTCGTGCCTTGACAAGGCATGCAGCGCCGCAATGAAACAGTCGTCAGCGGCGCTTGGTATCGCCATGAATGAACTGCAAAAGACCAACATTCAGGCTTCAAACGAATTGAACAATGCCCTTCTTGTTTCTGCGCAAAAGAACGGCGAAGAAACCAAAGGAATCAAAAAAGCAATAAAACAAAATGACGCGCTGTACCGAACACTTGTTGCCGAGGTTGCAGGCCAAAAAAAAGCAGGTGAAGACAAACAAGACGACCTGAAACGCGCAGCATTTATCGGCGAGCAGCTGCGCAGCGTCGATGTTATCATTCGCGGCAAAGAGCGGAAAATTGCAGAATTGCAGGAACAGATTAGCGCCTCAAAAGAGGAGCAAGACTGGCAGAAATTATTGAAGCAAGTAAACGACATGAAAGACGATCGTGACCGATTGGACCGGCAGCGTTACCAGCTCGAAAAGCAAGCAGCAATTCTTGACGCAACCTACGCTGAATCAGATCCTGCAACGAGTGCGCGCATTTCCTTGTCTGCCATTGGCGTTGATGAACGATACCGCGGCGCCGAGCTGCAGCGTGCCAAGGACCGCATCGCATCCATCGAGAAAAAAGATCCTGCGCTTGCTGCGTTTATGGGCATGGAAGCAGACATGAAACAAGGCAGGTCTCCGATTCTTCTTCAGCAGGCATTAAAAAAATATGAAACAGTGCAACAGAGCGGCAGTGAATTGCTCAAGCTTCAGGCACAGCGGCTGAAAACCGATCTTATCGACCGTCCGCTTGCTGATGCCGAATACGAAAAAATGCGCAATGCGTATTACGGCGAGATTGTCGACGATGAAACCGGCGTGCGCATTAGCAAACGAGAAGCAGGACGGCAGGAAAACGAATGGGATGGCTCAACGATGGTGACGGTTTTCGGCTGGGCACTGAAAGACGTCAAGGAAAAACGCGAGTCAGACGCTGACAAATATGGCCGTGACTTGCTGCAAGCGGCGAATGCGCAACGTATTGCTGCCGAGCGAGGGATTGGTATCGACGAATGGAACAAGATGGGCCCGCAAGAAAAGCATGACACTATCGGCGAAGAAATTCCTCTAGGTGACACCAGCGGGTTTTACCGCAGCCATGGAAAATATATGATACATCAGGCTGCCGGTACGCTGACGCCGCAACAGGAATTCAATGTGCTGATGGCTGCTGCAGAAGAAAAAATGCACCTTGCTGCAGACCCGTATGCTGCAAAAGAAGATCTTGCAGCAATACAGGACAAATTCTGGAACCAGCGCGGCTCACTTTCCGGATTTGATGAATTGCGAAAATTCCAGAAAGAGGTTGAAAAAGAAACAATCAAAGTTGGCATTACCTACGATCGCAGTTTTGACCTTGGACGGCGCACCACCACTGAAATGGCAGGGCGCGCTATTGACATTACTACTGCTCTTGATTTGCCCGTGGTTGGCTCTGTGCTTCTTGTTAAAGCCGCACAAACAGGTGTACAGCTCGCGCGCGCAGGAAAACTCGGTCGTCGGCTTATGCGTATCGGCGAGACCGTGCATGAGATTGAACAGACACTTCCAACCGTTGCCATCAAAGTTGTCCGCCCGCTTGCTAAAGCAGCAGGTGGTGTTGCACGAACAACTGAAAAAATCGTTGCCCCGATTAGACGTCCCCTTGCGAAAGCAGCGTCTGCTGTTGGCTTTGAAAAAGCAGGGGACGCATTCCGCTATCTTGCGCGCCGTGAAATAAAACTGGGCTCAGCAGAGCATGGTTTTCTTCCAGTAGTCGTTGAAAGCTCTACACGGAAACAACTTCAGAACGCAGAACGCATGTACACTGCCTTTAACCAGGTGGGCAACGCTGAAGCAGCATCGATGGCAGCAAAAGATATTGCAGAATTAAAAATAGTCATTGCTGCAGAAAAAATTCAGGCAGCGCAGCGCAGTATTGGCAGCATTACTGTTTTTGGCAAAGAAAAGCCCGCGCCGCTGGAAACAGCTCTTGGCCTTTTTGAAACAACAAAACAACTTGGCAAGGAACCAGAGATTCGGTTGGCCGCAGTAAAAGTTACCAAAGCTGCAAAGGAATACGAAAAATCACGTGATGTCGCTCTCATGTTTGATGAGTTTATCAAATCAAAAATGGCACTGCAGCGCAGCGCCGATGATGTTGCTGATGTTCTGCGCGGCGTCGCCGCAAATATCGACGAAGTTGTTGGCGTTAACTCGATCAAAAAGTGTGCATCACCCTGCGAATTAACTGATGCAGGAAAAGCAGCTGCAGAGCGCTTGGGGCTTTCAGAAGATACCGTGCGAGAGCGCTTCCAGCACGTGCACGACCTTGATGGCGCAGCTGAAACAACCGAAGTAACGCAGGGTATGCACGTGATGGAGCAGAATCGCGCAATCGTTGAAGTCGCGCCTCTGGGTTCTGGAGAATTGGCATCCGGAGCTTACGCGACACAACCTTCGATTGAAGGCCTTGAAGCAGCAGCCGGCCTTGCACCCGGCCACGTTCCACAACCCGGATATGCAGCGCGTGCAGAAGTAAGTCGACACCAGATCGAAGCAGCAGCTGCAGCTCTTGAAAAAGATTTTGGCGCGGCAATGGCGAGCGTTGCCAAACCAGCAGAAGTGCCGGTTCCTCACGTCAGAGACGAAGCAGTAATTCAGGCAAGCATTGCAAAACTTACTCAAGCGCCTTCTGATACAATTGGCACGGGCGTTGCCAGATATCAACTCTGGGTTGACAAGCGTACCGGTGCGGTGCAGGCAGTGGGAAAATTTGGTGATGTTGGTGAAGCTGCGCGCAACCCGTCAAATATCAACATTGTGATGATCAAAATAGTTGGCAAGGCCAGCACTCCGGTTGACCTTGGAAAATATCTTACTCCCACTGCACGGCAAACATTTTTAGACACCATGAGAGAATTTGAGCGCGTTCGCATTGCTCGCACATCAGAATTGGACTCTCTTGCAAAACTGCAAACAGTAACCAGCGCTGAACGGCCCATTGCAAAACAGATTCAATCTCCAGAACCTCTGCTCGACGTTCTTCCTGCTTCGCCAAGTCGTTTGGCTGGAGAATCACCAACAATCACGCAGACTCTTACCTTTCCTCCTCCTTCTCCTCCTCAATCGGTCAAACCTCCACAGCATCTGAACCAACAAGGTGTACTAACCAAACCGTTTGAACGTGTGCCTGAGATAGCATCTGACATCCCACTTGACATGCCAGAAGGTACACTCCTTGAGACACGTGCCGAACCGCCAAAAATACCAATCCATCTCCGAACAGATATCAGTGATACCGTCAAAGATGAACTTATTCGGCTCGGCGTCAAAGATATCATGCCGCTTCCCAGCGGCATCAAGGCAAAAAAACTAACCAGTGCAGTCGATGAACGGTCCATACTCGGAAAACTTGAAAAGGTAGACCTCGGCATTAGCCAGGCACGCATTGTTGAACGAACTGATGGAACAAAAGCAGTCTGGAAAATAGATACCTCAAATCCTATTTCTGCCCGTCTTCAGCATGGAGAAGTGATCGGGCTCACTGATGGAGGCAGGCGACAACTTGGAATGGCGTCGATTCTTGACGAATTTGATGATGTCGTTGTTCCACGCATGCGAAGGCTGCAAACCATCGACGGATATGGTGTTATTGAATCTGAGTTTATTCCCGACTATGTATCAATTAGCAAGAATCCTCGTTCGCAGTTCAAAAAATTAAGTGCGCTTCTCAAAGACAATCACCTTACCTCACGAGAATATACGGAAATTACAGAACAGGCAGAGCGGCAGGCAATAGTCAACCTAGTGTTTGGCAATGGCGATGTCGAGCTCGGCTTTATCAAATTGCCCCATTCAGCCGGAGACGATCCATCATCGTATATTCGCCTAGTCCGTTTTGATGAAGAACAAGCGTTCTTGGGAATTCTTGATTATCCTATCCTGCATCAATCGGTCAGTTCTGACCGTATTCCCCAAGTATTGAGTTCTGCAAATGACCATATCTTTGGCTTGTTCAACTATGAAGATTTTATCAAACAGGGCGAATTTGATTTTGAAAAGGCAGAACGAAAATTCAGCGGTGTTGTGAAAAAACTTGACGACATTGTTTCAGATGAATCAGAATTTCTTGCAAAAATGAAACGTGCCGGCTATACTGATGATGAAGCGCGGACTATTTTGAAGGGCGCCCAAAAAAATGTAGGGAAAATTAAGCAGGAATTAAGCCAGCAGGACCGCGGCCTTGTGCAAAAACTCATTGAAAATGACGGTGATTTACTCCCGACTGCAAACGGAGAATACATCTCAATTAATGAGCGCATGGCACGCCAGTTCCCTCGGCAGCCCGGCCGATCCGAGCCGCGTGCTGATTATGCAAAACAGGTGCCTGATCAAGTTGTTGTTGGTGAGTTTGTGCCGCGGAGAGAACAAACAACAGCGCAAAAATCTTCTTTTGAATTGCCTGCGGAGTTCCACACTGCACCGCCTGAATACACTGCATCTATTCGCGGGAAAGTTCCACGTGCAGTGGTCACTCAAACACTGCCCGGTGGAGATTCAGGTGGGAGTGCAACTGTATTCATCGGGAGAATAGAAGGTGTAGATAAAGATGTTGCACTTAAAATTGCAAAGAAAAGAGTGGTGACTACTAATCTTGAGGATGTCGTCAACAGTTGGAATCACGAAGTTAGTGCAGCGCAGGAACTTGAACAGATTATTCCAACACCACATTATTACGGCATTGTTGATATTGGTGGCAATCCGGCAATGGCCCTGGAAATTGTTGAAGGCATTGCCCTTAAAGGAAGTGAACCCCTTCTGTCCACTACATCACTTGATGACATCGCCATGTATGTAAATGAAAAATCTATACGCCAGCTTGAACAAGGTCTGCGCACTGCAGAAGAGCATGGGTGGCTTCCTGATGATATTCAATATATGGTGCTCACTAAAGACCAAGTACTTAATGGAAAGCAGTACACTCGCGGCGATGTTATCTTCTTTGATTTTGGAGGCTGGGAAAAAATTCCTGAGCCAAAAGAAAGCATCGTTGCAAAAACAGAAGCGGTTATGTTACGTGAGCGTTTACAAAAAGCAAAAGTTGCTGTTGCCACAAAACAAAAATACCCAGTTACTAACACGGTTGCTGATTCGCTTATCAGCCTAAAAGATGATGACCTTGAGCGTGCTCTTCTTAGTATTGGTGTTTCTCCTGAATCTGCTACACATATAAAATACAGCGGCGAACGCCGGCTTGAGGCAATTCTTGAAGAAGGGATTAATCCGAATGAGGTCTTGGCACGTGCGACTGGAAAACAGGTACCCATCGTCAGTTCGGTTACACAAGCAAACCATAAAAATTTCCCTGTCAACATCCCTCCCGGCGCGGCGAAATTCGGGTTCACGCATCTGGAAGAATTAGAAAGGTTGAGCGGTGAAGGAAAATCAGAACAAGCATGGTCGTACTTTACCAGATTCAAAGATGAAATTCTTCCTGACGATGCACAAAAACTTGAGCCGTACCTTCAAACAAACAGGCTTACCACACGGGCAAAAATAAATGACCTCGAAGCGTGGATTGGCATACCTGCAGGAAAAACATTCCTCGAAACACCGGAAGGAAAAGAGTGGTATGGCGAGCATAAACAATCATGGTTCTTTGGTCTCTTCCAGCCCGGCAAGCTCAAGAAAGGCACGCTTGAAACAGCAGAAACATTCCCCTCTGTATTTGTTGATGAATCGAAATATGCGGCGAAGGCAGAAACTGAAGTGGTGAAAGTGATGAAGGAAGAGGATTTGGCAGCGCGTGTTGACTCGTCGTCTCGTCAAGCATTACTCAAAGAAATTAATGCGCTCATTCCCAACTCAGAAACGGCACGTCCCGTTGCTGTGTATCAAATAGCGTTACAAACAAAAATAGATCACCTTAAGGAAACAAAGCCGACACTTGAGGATGTTGTTTCTTCAGAACTGGGTGCTCTTAAACAACAGTATGGTGTTCATGAAACGCTTCTTTCTTTGATGGATCTTTTCTATCTCGACACCAAAACCAAAGGCAACTTTTATTTTATTGAAGAAAAAGTCAGAACTGGTTTAGCAGCTACGTCACTTCCTGGCAAAAAAAGAGAACAGCTTGTGCGGGTTGCAAACGCCTTACTTGACGGCATTAAAAAAAGAGCTTCTGAATTTGAATCAGTAAGTGCATTGGAATACCGGACCGATCCTGTTCGTTTGAAACAAGTATATTCTGAAGTGTTAGAGGACATACTCACGCGCGAAGGGCTTGAAGAGACTGAAATCCTCGACGATTTTGGCCGTGTTCTTGCCAATCAAAAAACACCGGGAAGTGTTCGTGCAAAATCTGAGGCAAATAGTGACCTGCTCATTGAGTTTGATAAAGCGCTTGATACCCACATTCAGGAAAATGGGTTGCCGCCATCAACAAAAGTTGTCGGGCTCTTGGGAGATATTGAACCAGTTGCTGCGGTGCGCTTAGCTCGAAAAGGCGGTGATACACCCGTTCAACTTTCGTACGTCAGCAGAATATCAATGATGTCTGATGCAGAACGCTTGGACTATTATCGAATGATTGCGCGAGACCCTGGCATGGCAGCGGTTCAGCGCAGAACAGAAGAAGGCATGGTGTACAGCACACTCTATAAACAAGAAGACGAGTCAGGTATTATGGTTGAGGCGCGTGACGCAGTTGCGTCATCCGGGCTTGAAGGAAAAATTGCATATCAGCGGTTTATGCAAGAAGTAACTAATCGGCTCAAGGTTAAGCTCGATACTGATCCAGCATTTGCCCAAGAAGCATGGAGAATTTATCGGGAAGCAAATGTGGGCGATGAGGATGTTGTCTTTGTTGATTCAACCTTTAAGGGAACTATTCCGGCGTTTCTTGCAGCGCTTCACCAGATTAAGTACCCGCATCGAAGAGCCGTAGTGCTTATGTATGCGGTCAAGCCTGAATGGGCATCTTCGGTTCCTCATTTTATTGTTGGGACAAAAAAAGGGCTTAAATTTGAACATATGAGCAATTCTATCGAGATTGGCGCGTTTAGTGAAGTAGGCCCCTTAGTAAAGCCAACATCGCCAAAAGACCAGCTCTTGGCAGCTATTGATCTTGATGTTATTGCCCAAAAGACTGCTCAATCAGCAGCACCTTAATTGGTTCTTTACTTTTTTATTTCTTATCGTTTAGTGGCAAAAAAAGAGAAAGGTTTAAATAGGGCGATTTTGTATCAGCGACAATATGGTACTTTCTGAACGTACTCTGGATATGCGCGTACTCGCTGGGGTAAATCCATTTCAGCTGACTGATCCTGGAGCTCCAATCCAAGATGTTCACTATGCCAGTTTGTTTGACGCCTACCTCACCTCTCTTCTTCGTGATGCATCCCCGGATGTGCAGGTATCTTTTGCTGCTTCTTCAACCTCAAGTTCAGCAGTTTATACAGCTCCTGGTGTAACCGTATCCTCCTCGTATATCGCTGGAAAAGAAAAAATAACAGTGGAGATAGCTGATGAACTTTTGGCACAACGAATTGAACGCCTTGTTTCTGCCTTTGATGCATTGTCTCAACACAAATACCGCCAGCGAGAGGTTCCTTATCCCTCGGGGTTAACTTCCAGAAAAACATATTCACCTCCTATTGATATAATGGATACATTTCATTCTGCTGACACGACCTGCGCCCTTTTCAAAGAACAAGGCAGAGAAATAAACGGACTTCACTATCGGGGTTGGAGTCCACAATTCAAAAAAACCGTTTCTCTCACGTTTGAGTTTCTGTGATTCTCATGTTCCCCCTTCCCAATCCCGACTGGATTTTGCTGTATCACGAGGCCGGTTATTTTGGCAAGAAGCGTGACGAACGTGTTGAAGGCCTGAACGCCCGTTTCGGTGAAGGCAACTGGACTCTTGCGTGGGATGTTGAGCGCCGCATTGTTGGACAACGTGACGCAATTCAATTATACGAAGATGCGTATGTTGAACATTTACAGAACAACCCTCCCGTGCTTGACTGGCTTGTCAGTACCGCATCTGACGTCTATGATACTGCGTCATCAAACGTGAGCTCAGGACCGGATTATTCCATCCAAGAAGGACCTGCCACGCATCTGCAAGATATTGCACTCAGGCACGCGGTTCAACGGCTCGGAAAAAAATTTGCCGGCGATCATCTTGTCGAAGTTCGCGGACGAAAAAGTGAGGGAAGTATACTAAACCCAGGAGTTGTTCTGTTTCATCGACCCGAGATTATTCTTCCCCGTGCTCCTCATCATAGCCATCGGTGGTGGCAAGATAATTCTATAGAATCATTTTATCAGCAGAACAAAGTACTCTGTGTTGCGCCGGAAAGCATTACTCTTTTGTCAGCGCATAAACAAGATGGCCTCTTTGTTGATTCTGTAACATCATGGTGTTATCGTGCTGATACAGACCATCCGGGCGCATATTGGAGAATTCAAGCACCTCGTTAGAAATTTTATATCCCATGCACATACTTTCCCAGCGCTTCGACAAGGTCGTTGCAGGCACGGGGAACTGATACGGTGAGCATGCTTTTTCTGCGTTCTCGGTTGCCATCCCCGTCCATGTGCAGGATCTCAACTTTCAGCTGACCGTGGCCATCAGGAAGTGTATACGTTCGCTCTCGTTTGTTCAGGCGGTATCCTGATTCCTCAAGCCCGTTGTGTACAGTCTCATGAGGTATATCAGTGATCCCCCTTAAGCCCAGAAGTGTATGGATGCGTCCAATATGCTGGTCAGCAAAAAGCCAGTCAATGCCGCCAACAACGGTGGTAAGGGTCATCATTGAAGGCTGAGCGTTTGCATACGACGGAGCGACCGCAATATAGGTGAGCCCTGCGTTGTCAAAGATGTCAAACAATGCTGGGTTGCAGCCGTCGCGAAGCTGTATCATCGCAATTCCCGGCCCCGAGCCCACATTTTTTCTAATAGCGTCCTTGTACAGGTTAAATCGCTCTATTTGGGCATTAAGGTACGCGTGTTGGTCTCGTGCAGCAATGGCAGTTGATTCAGCACCACGAAGATGGTGGTCAGCAACTCGCTGCGGCGGCGAAACGCGTACTCTTCTGAACTGAGTTATGAATTTACGCAGTTCTTGTGCCTGTTCAAAACGCACAATGCTTGCATCTTCAGTTGTTTCAAGAGTGGCAAGATAAAAATCAAAGAAGGGCATGCCACGTTCGTACATTTGTGCGAATAATCCAACGGCGTGTTCAATGGTCGGGTCTTCCGGGTACTGTTTTTTGTCGGGAAGAAGCAAAATAAACAGGTTTGGGTCAGTCTGGTGTGCAAGGCGAACTGCATAGGGAATAAAATCTGCACTTCGCATTGTCGATACAAACTCGCGTGTTTTTGTTCCAAGACTTTCAGGCTTCGGTAGCGGCAGTGGATGCAGTTCACCCTTGAGAATTGCGTTGAGATGAGCAACTTGGTGCGCAAGCACCATGCTCTCAAGAACAGGTTTATGGTCCATTGCCTTTGCTGAACCCCGCTTTCTTATAAAACTTTCGAAATTTTACCACTAAATAATGACTTTAACATCCAAGGTGCTTTTCGAGGGCACGACGACAAACTTTATAAAAATCAACGTATCAAACATGTTTAGGTGATAGCATGGGACGATATGTAGGCATAATCAAAAAGACGCCATCAGGCACTGCTTTTGGTGAAATTATTTCTGATCAGGTCAGCGGGCTGTCCGCCTTTTTTGACGAAGCAGCAGGCAAGCGCTCCACCGGCCCCGGCGGCATGATCAAGGGCGCCAAGGTGAGTTTTGAAATTGGCAGCAACGGCAGAGCAGTCAATATCATCAGGAGCTACTCAAACAACACGAAAACAGGGAGAAATAAACACTTCCAGTCAATTCCTGGATAAAGATAGCCGATTTTAAGTTTATATACTTTTTTTATGTTTAATTATTATTCGTATACCCAGAATTATTCTTCCTGCTCTTCAGATGATTCTTTTTTCCGCGATTTTTTCTGCTTTTTATCTTCGCTATCAGCTGCAGGGGCTGGTTCCATTGTTTCTTTTTTCTCTTCCTTCACTTCTCGTGCTGGCTCCGGTGCGGAAACAGGAGCGTAGTCTGATTCTTTTTCTTCCCGTTCCTCATCAGAAAGCACCGGCTTTTCATCAGGAATAACCAGCGGCTTTTTCGTGGTCTTGCCAATAACGTCAAGTACACGGATTTCGCACGCGCGCAGATTGTAAATATTTTTTACTGAATCGCGCAGGAGGCGCTGAAGTTTCATGGAGATAACATCACGAAGAATGGTGTCCTTGCTGTTTTTTGAAACAGCCCTGACGATAAACTCTTTTGCTTTTCTTCGCAGCGCGGTCTCAATGCTTCGCGGTGTTGCAAATCGTGTCAGGAGAAATGGCTTGACTTGGAGTTCCCAACCGTCAGCGGTGATGCAGGTGAATGAGTCATCCACTCTGCTTCTGTTTCGCCGAACCGAGCGCTTGATAAACGCAGGATTAATCTCATATCTTTTGACATCAGTAAACGCAGAATCGCCTTGCACCCGCTCAACTTCGAAGGTAACATCAATGTGCTGTTTCTTCATGTCGCGCGTCAGCGTCATCAGGTTTGCAGAAACCGTGCGGTGCTCAACCAGTACCGGCTCAAGACTTGGCGTCTCTCCCAGAATCTCGTTATTGAACAATGCAGGGGCAATCAGCTTATACCATCGTTTCTTCTTCCAAACGTCAATGGTGCGCTGAACTTTTGCCGGTTGTGCCATAGAACTGGCTTGAAGACAGGTGGTTTATAAAGTTAATGGTTAGCCGCTGGTTAAAAAGCCATAATTGCACCCATAGCCGTAAGGTTTAAATAGGTAGACTTTTTGCACCTTGATTGTAACCTTAAGAACTAAGGTTATCTGTTTATGGGCTGAGGGATATGAGTTTTCGATATCTAGCAGAAGCGATTGGGGGACTACCAGTGACCACAGAACCGTCAGGTCTTACACTTAGGGACCGATTATTTCCACGATTCAGTCTAGTGCCAGGTGTGAGCCCGGGCCAAACTGATGAAACTCCCCAACTACCCGATGCAAGGAATTATGTATTCCTTATCGGAGGACCTACTGGTTCTGGTAAATCAGCTCTTGTTGCCCGTTTACAAAAAGTTGAAATTGCTTCTCGTGAAATGACCCGTGAAAAACGTCCTGTCGGCGATGAACAGGATGTTACTATTACCCGTGCTCAGTTTGAAGAGCGCGACGGGTTTGGCAATTATCTTTTTAGGTATAGTATTCCTTACAGCAAAGATGCAACTGGGCGTCCGGCACTATATGGGTTTCCACGGCACAATCTTACTTTGTTGGAAGAACGCGATATGGTTCTTATGCTTGGCAATCCAGATGCAGTCAGAACTGCATATGACGCGTTAACAGACGTGGGGGTTTCTGTTGTTCCGATTCTTATTACACCGGACACTCCACAAGACCTTGAAACGCGTTTAGCATTGCGTGAAACCGATGATGCGTCACGAAAGTCAAGAATAGATATTGTTCGGGAAAATTTTCAAAAACATATAGAACTTGCAAAAGATGATGTTTATAGTCATGTTTTACACAACAATAATTCAAACAGAATGAGAAAGGAATGGAAACACAAACACGAAAGAATCTCCCTGACCGATGCCCTCGTTCGTTCAACAGCAACACGTATTGATGTAACCTACGCTCGTTTGTCACAGGTCATTGCCTTTTATCAAGCAATAAAAGGACTTGTTCCGGTTCCTGATCCCGGTACGGTTCTCCGGCTCTATGCAGAAACATGCTGTGCAGCATTTTTTGGACGTTCAGTTGACGAAATAAAAACAGAACGGGGAGTGACGAATGGCCTTTCAGGACTTGAACAGCTTAAATTAATTATGGATGATATTCGATATCGTTTAAAAACCGACGGAAAAGTTCCTTTAAACACTAAACAATTTGCCAGTTCAATGCCATTTAGCTCTGATTACCTCCGAGAAACATACTGGTTGACTGACATTGAAGTTCCCCGACGCAGAAAAATGGTTCTCCACCTTAACCGGCGTGTTGCTGCAGAAGATGATGAGAGAAATCTTGACGAATTCTTCCGATCTGCATTAGGGTCGCCTTTGGGGCGTCCGATGACTGATGAACAAGGTAATCGGGTCTTTAGTCTGACGGATCGTTGTTATAACCATGATTGGTATTCTTCAGTTGCTGTTCGCTATACCCCAAAATAAAAGATTATAATTCTAAAATCATTTTTGTCTGCGTAAGATAAACCACCAGCTCATTAATCTGGCCCATACGGTTGATAAGCATAAGCTCTTCAGGAATAAATTTCTTCAATGGCTTGTAGATTGAGGATATTATCCGCTGGCGAAGCTCATACAAATCCTTAATTTTTGTCTCTTCATATTTGTAAAAAAGGTCATAATATCTGTCGAAGGTCAATCCAATCTGCTCTATAATCCGTATCGTTTCACTCTTTGGCGGCGCCGTGAAAAAAATGAGAAAATCCCGTGCGGTCCACTTCAGAACATCGACAATATCCTCGAGACTTGCAACCAGATAATACATTGTTGGAATATTTTGATGCTGTTCATAGTTGTGTTTGTTGAGGAGGCGTAAGATATAACTAATAAACCGCGTGAGATTATCATGCCGCTCTTCCATCGTCTCAAGAATCTCCCGGTTATTATTTTTTATCCCATCAACTACTTCCTTTGTCATTTCATTGATAAGAATAAAAATTCTGCGGAGGATAGTGTCAAAATCCTTTCCTGAATGCTCAAGAATATTTTTGATGACACACCTATTTTCTTTTTGTTCTACCACCTCAACCCCTATCAGGCGACGTACCTCATCATTAATGATTGTGCTCACTTTTACTTCTGTTCCAATTCGAAGGTGCGTGGTGAGAATATTTGAATAGGTGAGCGTTATAATGTCATACCCCTTGCGATAAGCGCTTCGTACACAGAGAAGAATCGACGTTCGATCAAGATTTGAAACATCAATAGTGACTTCGTTCAGTTTAAACTCTTTTTCAGTTCCTATCAGAAGCTTGTTTCCACTTTCTTCTACTTCAAGTTCGTCCCCCTTCTGGAGGTTGTACTTCTTTGCCCATGCACGTGGTAACGAGACGAGTTGTGTTGAATTACCAATTTGAATGATTTTTCGCTTAATAGGTAACCACCCACCATGTAGAATGCCTTACTTATATTTAAATATATTGATAAAATATCAATTTTATATAAACCTTGGAAAAAGTTTAAGGTTTATATAAAGTATAACGAAAAACTATATATAAACAACTGATTATGTAGTGTTCATCAAGACAATCAAACTCAAATCATACTCAGCACACAAGCAAAACCTGGGGTGGGGTGAAGCGAAAGCTTCACGTCCCACCGCTATATTCCTTTGATCCCGAGTATCGCATAACACTCTCAGCACATAAGCAAAATCTGGATGTGTGGGGCTCGTCTCCACCATCCATTTTTTCTTTTTTCTCGTACTTTCTCTTTTCTCATCGTTTATACAAATACGACCTTACGTTGTACACAGTACGACACACTATATACTGTATAAGGCGAAGGTATATATCTTTTGTTCACTTCTGTACTACCGGGGTGGTTAGCATGCGCAGAAAAACCGATTGGGGACCGAGCATCTACTTTCATGACCCGATGAAACAACGATTGCGTGACTATGAAGACATTCACGCAATGGCAGACGACTTTGATATGTATGATTTGAGCAACGACTTAGTATATTAAGAAACATCCACTAATGGTAAACCGCAGGCAAAGATGCAATGCTACGCACATAGAATTTTTTATTTCCCGGTAGGTTGTTCTAATGGCTCTTCGATAAATGCGTGATAGTCACGCACTGCCATAGTTAATTGATGGCGAAACCGAGGATCACCCGCAGCTATCCTCGCCACTAAATCATCTTTTTTAAATTTCTGAACCGCCAATGTTTCTCCCAATCCGTTACTATCGTCTTCACCACCACCTTCGCTACTGCATTGAACTTCACCACGGTATACACCAGCATAAACACTGGTACGGGTACGCTTCATCCAACGCGCATGTGTTTCTCGGTCAATCCGATAGGCACCCATCCATGGTCGAAAATCAATAGGGCGGACAACAGCATGGTCAATCAGATTATCGAGACGAAGTCGAGCACGATACTCTTCAAGCGAACCAGCAATAATAATGTCCACATTTATCTCTTCACGGCCCTCCCGCAAAAGGGCAGTGTTAGGGTCTTCGTCTATCGCAATATGTCCTGAAGCGGTCTCGCTCCAAAGAAGCGGATCTTCACGGCGGTTAGATCGCTGTACTGAAAAAAATCCGTCTTCAGGATGCGTCAGAAGAAGAAGTACTGAGGGGACTGCAAAGGGACTCTCTCCGTTGGTAATAGCATATTCCCTCTGTTTGTTAAGGATGTCTCTCTTTGTTCCGGTCTCAACAATAGTGCCTTGTTGATCATACGCATGGATAAGCTCGGGCATACAGGGCGGATAGCGAGAAACAATATAAAACTTTCTTTAGCACTTCTTAAACCTATTTAAACATCAATATTAACCGCCTTGCGCGCGTTCTCGTAGATAAATTTCTTGCGCGGCTCGACTTGGTCGCCCATAAGAATCGAGAATATGATGTCGGCGCCAACCGCATCTTCAATGGTCACTTTTTTAAGTGTGCGTGTCGCAGGATCCATGGTGGTATCCCAAAGCTGGTCGGGGTTCATTTCTCCCAGGCCTTTGTAGCGCTGGATGGTTACGCCATCACCGATTTGCTGCACAAACACGTCCTTTTCTGCATCGTTGTACGCGTAGTGAATCGTTTTGCCCTTGCTAACTTTATACAATGGTGGGCTGGCAAGATAGATGTAACCAGCTTCAATAAGCTGTTTCATGTAGCGGTAGAAAAAGGTGAGTAACAAGCAGGTGATATGCTGGCCGTCAACATCCGCATCAGTCATGAGCACAATTTTATGATAGCGTGTCTTTTCGATTTTGAATTCTTCACCAATGCCCGTGCCAATTGCCGTGACCATGGTTACAATTTCGTTGTTTGCAAAAATTTTGTGCAGGCGCGCTTTTTCGACGTTCAGAATCTTGCCACGCAGCGGAAGAATCGCTTGATATTCTCTGTTTCTTCCCTGTTTTGCACTGCCGCCTGCGCTGTCTCCTTCAGTTAAGTAGAGTTCACATTTTGCTGGATCCTTGCTGCTGCAGTCTGCTAATTTTCCCGGCAGGCTTGCGCCATCAAGGGCAGATTTTCTTCGCGTGAGTTCGCGTGCTTTTCTTGCTGCTTCGCGCGCATCTGCTGCGCTGATGCATTTGGCTATGATTATGCGTCCAACTGCAGGATTTTCCTCAAGGAACGAACCCAACGTGGAATTAACAAGTGATTCAACAATGCCTTTCACGTCTGAATTGCCCAGTTTTGTCTTGGTCTGGCCTTCAAATTGTGGCTGGGAAAGCTTGATTGAGATAACCGCGCTGATGCCTTCGAGCGCATCCTCGCCGGTAATTTTGTTTTCTTCTTTGCTCAATTTATGTTGACTGGCATATTTGTTCATACATTTGGTGAGCGCTGCCTTAAACCCGATGAGGTGTGTACCACCTTCAATCGTGTTGATATTGTTGGCGAATGAAAACACCGTTTCCTGATAGCCGTCATTGTACGCCATCGCAATCTCGAGAATGATGTCATCTTTTGTTTTTTCAAAGTACACAACCGGATGCAGCGGATTTTTGTTCTTGTTCAAAAACTCGACAAATGATTTGATGCCGCCTTCGTATTGGAAGACTTGCTCTTTTCCATCGCTTTCTTCTCCTTCACCTTTTCGAAGGTCTTTGATGGTAATTTTGAGGCCTTTGTTGAGGAACGCCAGTTCTCTAAGTCGGGATGAAAGAATATCAAAACTGAAATTGACTGCTTCAAAGATTTGCTCATCCGGCCAGAAGGTAACCGTGGTACCGGTTTCAGATGTGTCGCCGTCATGTTTCATAGGCCCGTCGCTATTTCCCCGCGAAAACGACATGGAGCATACTTTGCCGTTTCGCTTGGTGACTACAATTAATTTTTTCGAAAGCGCGTTGACGACTGAAATGCCGACGCCGTGGAGCCCACCGGAAACTTTGTATGATTTATTGTCAAACTTGCCGCCGGCATGTAGCTTGGTCATCACCACTTCAAGCGCTGGCATGTTGAACTTTGGATGTATATCTGTCGGAATGCCGCGGCCGTTGTCGATGACCGTGACTGAATTATCTTCATTGATGATGACGATGATTTCAGTACAGAAACCAGCCAATGCTTCGTCGATGGAGTTGTCCACCACTTCATAGACCAGATGATGGAGCCCTCTGCTGCCAACCGTGCCAATGTACATCGCAGGACGCTTTCTGACGGCTTCTAAGCCTTGTAATACTTGAATGTGCTCTGCCGTGTAAGTGTCTGCGCCCTTGGTTGTTTGGCTGGTTTGAGGGGCTTCAGGCGCTTTTTGTGCTGGTTCCTGCACTGCTTCCTGCGTCGGGGTTGGTTGTTCGTTTTCGTCCATTGTTGAGAAAGTTTTTGCTTTTTTTTACTCCTTTTTCTATGATTTTGACACGGCTTTCTTTTATAAATCTTTTCGTTTTAGAATGGGGTTATACGGCTTATAAATGTTTAATTTGAGTGTTTGGGGAAACAAGAGATTTACAAGTACGGCACTCGGAATTACCCCAGTAAAGATTTAAATACAACTACCATTCTGGAGCGGTACAATGGTTTTTAAGGGAGTCAGAGACTGGTACATGAGAAGACAAGGCATGACTCCTTTTGATCCTCAAGAATTAGAAACAATGCTCGGAAGAGAATTTTATCTTGTAGTTATGGGAACGGCAGCACGAGAAAGAATGCTTCGAAGATTCGATGGTAAACTTGCTGAAGTTCCATCGGGAAGTGTACTTGAAATTAAATCTCGCGACCATTCACGCGTTGATGGATATGTAATCGGAAGCATCGCAAAAGCAGAATATGACGATGGCCGTGCTGTTGGGGACGATATTAGTGCTGTACAGAAAAGTTTCGTACTAACACTTGATGGTGTTGACCTATCACAACCAGCGAAGCCAATACTATCAGGAAGAACTCAAGAACATGGATTGTTAGACAATTCTCTTGCGCCGAATTGGGCACCAATGACGGTGCATCTTTGTGACGTTGTCGAATACAAATCTCTTGGGTCCGTAGCTACTGGTGCTCAACTATTTGGAAGATAAGATTCTAAAAAATATCATGCTCTTATCTTTTATGTAAAACATATACATCCGCAGTCTGTCCCGCAGTGCCGGTTGTTTGGCGAAGCTCATATCCCGTTATAGAACAGGTATCCAAAAATGAATGAAATTTTGGCCGACTATACCAATTGTTATGAAATCCTCTTCTATCTTTCAGATGGATATTTCTGCCAATCGGAATTAAGGCGTGGAAAAAGTCAATAATGACGGTATCTCGTGCGACTCGTAATGATTCATGTATCGCATCTTCATAGGCAGGGAGATGTTCTAAAATATGTTTTAATAAGACTGCATCAAACGTGGCATCTCTGAAGGGGAGTTCTTGAACGTTTGCTCTCACAAATGTTGAATCAGGATGCCTTTGTTTTGCGACATGTAACATATACCTGCTCGCATCTAATCCGGTATAATCAATACCTAATCCGTATTTGTCATAGCCGGTTTTTTCAGTAGCAGGCCCGCAGGCTACATCAAGCAGTGACGTTGGATTTGTTTCCCGAAGAATGCGGCGCAGGAGCGACCGTTCTGTATCTTCCACATTGGATAGGTGATTAACAAGAGCATGTAAATCTTCATCTGGTGCAGAATCCCAATAATGGGTAAAACCATTAGATACTCCTGCGCGTACGACCGAGTGTGCAAATACTGCTATGTCTCTAAGCATGCGTTTAGAAAATAACAAGTTATATAAAAGCGTTTTCCCACCAACCTTTTTATATTCCCCTTCTTTAGTGATTCTTCATGGACCTTTCCGATATAAAAAAACTGCCTCCAGAGGAGCGGCTGAAAAAGCTCAAGGAGCTTGAAACAGAGCGGAAAAAAGAAATCGAAGAAGCCAGAAAACTGGTGGCGCAAAGCGAGCATGAAATTGCATTGGAAGAAATCAAGCGCGACATTCCCATTCCCCAAATGACGTCGGTTGATGTGGGCATGCTGTTCTCACCCGAAGAAAAAGAACTTTTTAAGTCAAAACGATTCACCGGAGAAAAGATAAAAGAACAAAAAGAAATCATCCCGAGCGAGCACATCGACCAGCTTGAGAAAATGATTGAAGATGAAAAAGAGGGCATTGAGCGGTTTCAGCGAACGCACGGTGGAAAGCCGCAGCAGTACGGCCTGCTTCTCGAAAAAACACTCGAAGCGGAAAACAAGCTCGCCTCGATTTACGACGCTGCCAAGGCGGGCAACGTTTCGTACGACCAGATGAAAACCGTTGAATACCTGCAGGACAAGACCGAAAAAGCAATGATGTACAAAGGCATTACCGATGAAGAGAAACGGCACCTTGAAGCAAACGAGCGGCTTATCGACGGCATCCGTGGGTCATATCGCCGGCGGGATGAGTTTGGGCTGTGAGTAAATCTAAACAGTCGGCGGTGTAATGGAGAGCATTTCATGCACTGCCCCATAGCTTGCTTTGAGTGCCTCATACGCTTGTTGCCGCCTGGTAGAGGGAGTAAGCGGAAAATCGACGATCAGGTTGTATAATGCAGCTGCTGCCTGGAGCCGTTCCGTTGTTTTCGGGGCACGTTTTTTACGGTCACGATTGGTGCTGATAACTTCAGCGGCCAGTGCTTCAAGTTTCTGGAACATTTCTGCAGGGTTTTGGTATGGGAACTGTTCAAGGGTTTGACAGCGAAGCTGTACGCCCGTGCGCCGATCTTTTCCTGAACCATACAACAGATTGGTATGAACACCAGTTTTCTGCTCCAGTGAATGAAGGCCAATCTTCCAGGGCATATCATCTTCTGAAAAAACTTTTCGCTCAGGTATGCCGTTTTCACGTGCAAAATCAACCAACGGAGTATCGCGTAACACAATGTACCGGATATCTAATTTTTGTGCCAGATACAGCGCTGAAGCGACTGAGGCATACACTTCATGAATGCTTGATTCTCTTACTTTTTCACCAGAATTTTTATCATAGCCACGCCAATGGTTTAATCGTGAAACATCCGGCCCTTCTTGATGTTGAATGCCATCCATAAAAAGAACTGGTTCACCATTTTGATTGATGCAAATAAATGAACGCTGATAGAGCGTGAACGGCATAGCGTCTCGTTGTTTTTCTTTTTCGATAACAAAAAGTGAACCACCCATTTGTGCGTCATGAAGCGCCTTCATATGTGAGCGCGTGGTATCACGCAGATGATCATGCCACGTGTCGCAGGGCTCGCTCATACGCGTCAATAACGCGCCAAAGGCAGGAACAGAAAAATTATAGGGCTGGACAAAGTGCATCTTGGGCTGTTCAGGCCGTTCAGAATACGACAGAACCGCGTTTTGTTCGCCACGCAGCACTAATTGATGATACTTGTCCATTAATCGGGTGAAGTTTTCCTGTTCATTTTTTTTTAGGTCGTGAGTTATCGCGCGCTGGGCAAGCCGATATATCTCAACCAATGGCCATACAGTTAACAGAGCAATATTTCGCTTAAGTTCCTCTTCAGGAATTTCAGACGTAAGCGGGCGTATTTTGGCCGCCATGTCCCGAACAACTTCTTCGTGCGCCAGAAGCGGTTCTTTAGTTTTGTAGTACGTTATAATCTCATCGAGTGTTGGAACAGCAATAACCATACAGTTTATGACATATGACTCCTATTTAAACCTTCCTCTGTTTACCACTTGTTGATAGTATTATTTGACTGAATTATTTTATCCATCAAAAAATTAATAAACATCGAGACAAACGGAAGGTATCAACAGCCAAAAAGAGGAGTTTGCATGCCAAAAAAAGAGAAAGAAAAAGAGAAGGACATAGATGTTAACCGTTTTCTGAAAACAATCAAGAACAAAGAGCTTCCTGAAGTAACTAAAAGTATCATGACCGGCCAGGTGCGCCGCAAGCTGGTTCTTGAGCAGATACGCAGAAACCTCCTGCTCGGCAGTATTCGCCAGCAAACATTCCGCACATGGATTGATCGGCTGTCATTCCCCCGCATTCTCACCGTGTGGCTTGGTATCATCATATTATTTGGCTTTTTCTACTCCTCGTTTGCAACCAGTCATTCTTACCTTCATTACAACCAGCTAAACCAAAATGTTGAGTCACTCAAAGATGCGGTCTATTTCAGTTTTGTCACGGCAACAACAACGGGCTTCGGTGACATCGTACCCTTAGGATTCTTCAAACTGCTTGCTATCGTTGAAGTGCTGTTCGGCCTGCTTCTGCTTGCCTTGGTTACCTCGAAACTCGTGTCCATCAAGCAGGACATCATACTTACTGAACTGTATGAATTTTCATTCGAGGAAAAGCTCAATCGGCTCCGTTCCTCTCTGTTATACTTCCGGCAAAACCTGAACCGCATCATGGGAAAAATTGAGGAAAACCATTTCCACAAACGGGACACCAGCGAAATCAATATCAATCTTTCTTCGTTCGAACATATCCTCACTGAAATATTTGCCCTTGTCAGCAAATCACCTGAACATCAGTTTATCAAAAATCTCGACCCAGTCAACGCCGGCCTCATTCTGAACAGTGTCATCACCTCATTTGAAAAAGTGCATGAGTTGATTATACTTCTGGACCAGCACAAAATCCAGTGGCGCAGCGATGCAATACTCACGCTCATCCGCAAAAACATTCTCCTGACTGAGGAACTGTTCATTAAAATGAATGCATCACATGCCATGACCAAAGGAATCAGCAACGACGTCAACACGCGCAAGAACAAAATCATCAGCCAAATCAAGGGAAAACTGCCGGCGCCGACGGACAAGCCGCTGAATAAGTTTTTTTAATATCACGCATACTCCTCCAAATTAAAAACTTTATAAACTCAAACAATATTAATCATGTTTATTCTTTGAAAAGAGGCCTCTATGATATTCAACGAACGCGGACCCTACACGTACGCCAGCGCAATGGATTCTGAATACTTGCCAAACTCAACGCTTCTCGGCGTGCCGCTGTACGGTGACTCGCTTGCAGCACCAATTGAGGGCCCCCGAGGAGAGCCAACGATTAGCGTCGGCGAACTCGGACAAACCGTCGGCGAAGGCCGTGGATCAGGATCGTTTATTGAATCAGTACAGGCAGCAATCCGTGCAGGTGGTTCGCATATCGAATTAAGTTTGAGCGCGTCAGGCAGCGAACCAAATGTCGGCCCTGACCTCTACGGAAAAGAAAAACGGCGCGAAATCAGGGAAATTGCACGGGCAAACCAAATCAATATCGCATCAGTCCACACCCCTGTTCAAGTCGTTGCAAACATGTCCGGATTTGCGGGTGAACAGCGCGGCTTTGTTGACGACCATCGCCATATCCAAGTCACTGAAGTAAAAAAAGCAATCCAGTTTGCGGCGGACACCACCGACGGTGCTGCTGTCATCGTGCATACGGGAGAATTCCAGCGCCCGTTTACCGAACAGTCATGGGCACGGACAAAATACGGCGAATTTAAGCATTACGAAGAAGAAAAAGAGCGGTTCATTGCGTATGTTGTCGACGACAGAACCGGCCGAATCATGGGTGAGGCGAAGAAAAACATGATTGTGTACGAGCCGAAATATCAGACTGCGGAAACGCTGAATCAGATTGGCAGGCGGGACGAAAAAACCGGGCGCGTCCTCCAAAAGCAGGATTGGGTTGACATACATGGCCACTGGCTGAATCCGGACAACACCGATGACATGTTCGAGCGCGTGCCGGCATGGGACCAGTCAAAAACACGCTTTGAAACAATTCCGCTTAAATGGGACGATTTTGTCGAACGGGCGCGCCAGTTCAATGAGCGTCACGCAACGGAAATCCAACAAGGAGCAAAAGACAAGATTTCACCGGAAGAGATGTTCCAGCAAACACAATACCTCAATAATGCCTTGCGTTCGCGCGGCGGCTCGCTGTTTCACGGACGATATTATGCAGAAGAAAAAAAGGCGTATGACGAAGCAGTAAAAGCGCTCGACTATTTTCAGAAAATTGAAGACAAAACACCAAAAGAAGAGCAGTGGCGCATACTCAAGACACAGTTTAAAATACAGCGTGGCGGACAGCAGGTTGCTGAATTTATTGGTTCACAGCAAAAAATGCCGACAGAAATCCTAAAAGAATTTGTTGAGCAGCAAAAAAATGCTATGCGGTACGCGCACGAAGCCTCTGCAGCGTCAGACGCAGAAGCAGACCGCATTATTGAGGACATGCACCATGTGATGAGCGTTGGCCGCTATGCAAAGAAAAAAACATCAGATTCATACGCAGAAGCAGGCATCTACGCAATGGATACCACGCGTGACCGAAATTTGCCGCGGCCATTATTTCTCGCGCCGGAAAATATTTTTCCGGAAATGGGCTATGGCAGCCATCCTGAAGAGCTTATCGAACTGGTGCAGAACTCGCGAAAAAAAATGGCGGAAAAGTTAATTGCAGAGCGCCACTGGAGTGAAGACAAGGCAAAAAAAGCAGCAGAAACGCACATCCGCGCAACGCTTGACACGGAACATTTAGGCATGTGGAAAAAACACTTTGTGAAAACTCCCGGCGAAACAGAAGACCAATTCAACGGCCGCTTCAACGCGTGGTACATGGATCAAGTCAAGAAAATGCAGGAATCTGGCATTATCGGCCACCTGCACATCGCTGATGGATTCGGCTTTGGCCACGGAAATCTCCCCGTAGGGCACGGAAACACGCCGGTTGTCGAAGCAGTTGAGTATCTCAAAAAGAAAGGCTACAAAGGGGCGTTTTTGTCAGAGGGATACGGCGATGCGCCGCGCATGATGCGCGACGCCTGGCGCGCCTTTGGCAGTCCGATTTACGCAATGGGCGGGCCAATGCGTCCCGGAGGGGCAACCCGATGGAATGATGTATCATTCGCATACTTTGGCCAGGCAGAATTTCCGCATTACATTTTTGGCGCGTATGCACCGTCCAATGACTGGACGCTGTGGAGCCAGGTTCCAATGGAATAGTTTGCAGATGGCAGTTTGGAGTTTGCAGCATGAAAACAACAACATCAGTTCCACAACAACTGCTCTACAAAGGGAGAGACCTTCTGCACAGTTTTGAAACAATGGTTGATGCATTTGAAATTCTGTTCGTGCTGGAAGACCTCAAGCCGGTTGCGCGCGTTGAAATGCACGAAGATTCCTATGCAAATCTGCATGATTTTTGCACGGCAAACAATCTTGCGCTCGAGCTTTCTTTTTTTAAAATTCTGAAGCAGGATAAAAACGAACCTGGATACGATCCGTCAAATACCACTGCATTAATGGCAAAAACCGACCACCCCAGCAAAGGACATTTTTTTGCGTACATTTCAAAATCACGCGATGATGCACAGCACACGCGATTTTATGAGCATATCCACAATGACGAAAAAATGGGCGAGATGCTCGGCTATCCGGCATGCTGTGTTCGTTTTTATCGCGACAATTATGAGAAAGCGGCAGAACTGCACGACGATTACTGCTTTTTCAGCATTGCCAACACTAAGGAGCATCCACCGTTTTACACGAACAATACCTTGCGTTTTTTTGACGTCGCGCTCCTGAGCCACTTTCCCTGCTCATTTGACTGTGTTGAATCGCTGTTTCAGGCAAAGCGGCGCCTTGAAGCCATACGAAAATATAATCCTGCCCTGGCAGGATATGTTGAAGACGTCCTGAAAGGGCCAGTCATTGCGCATACCAGCACCGGCATTCATGCGCTCAAGCACTGCAAGCGGCAGGGCGATAAACTGTTTTACAAGGATGTCTGGCTCACATCGCCAAATCCAATGCATAACCTTCTTATTTCAGGCAACAATGTCCAGCTGGTGAACCGGAACCATGTGAAAATTTTTCATGACAACACGCTGGTGCATGAGGAATTTGGGCCGGGTGTTGCGGCAATTGAATTTGAATAAGGTGACGTGGAATGAATCGCACGCCTATTTTGAAAAGCATTGCTGACGAATACCATCTTCTTGCCGGGAAAATGCTTCAGAAAAAGACATTCATGAAACCAACGAGCATTGGCTATTTTGCCGGCGCGCGAATTGATGACATTCACGATATTTTTGAGAAAATCCATCTGGAAAAATACAAAAAATTCATTGATCTTGGCAGTGGTGATGGTCGGGTAGTGCTGATGGCAGCGGCGTACACGAACGCGGTTGGTGTTGAATTAGATGATGAATTGTTTGCCACAGCACAGCGCATGCAGAAAAAGTTGGGAGTAAAACATGGGGCGCTGAAAAAAGCGTTGTTCGTCAAAAAAAATTATTTGACGGACATTCACCTCGGTGAATACGACGTCATTTTCATCAATCCAGACAATCCGTTGTATGAGCTTGAAAAAAAACTCGGGAAAGAAATGAAAAAAGATGCCATACTGATTGTGTACAATGCGGTGTATGCGCCGCTGAACATGAAACTCAAGAAGACGATTGGTGTCGGGCCGAGCGCAGGGTTTGTGTATACACTCTAACTAGTTATCTCACTTCAAAAATAAAGACAACCGGTGCAACATGTGTCTCATATTCCTTAGCATTTTTTTTAATTTCGTTGAAGTCTAAAGTTCGAAGTTCTGAATCGTCTGTATCGCCGAAGACCAGTTCCCGAACAACGTCCCCGTTACGCACTGCTGAATAGTCTTTGGAAAATCGTGCTTTCCATGGTACACAATATGGGTGCCGTGGACTGATACACTTATCGTGATACCACACCTCAACTTTATCCCAAGCAACATCGTCAAGATCGGCGGTGCGCGGATCCGGAGGCGCACACGAAACAGCAGCTACAAAAAAGGCTGCAGAAATTCCACCTTTTAATTTGTCAATGAGAGTCATGAAGTAGAGAAAAAGTTGGCCACTTATAAGCTTTGCGGTAAATTCATTCTTCCTTATTGTACTTGTTACTGGGATGGTCATCACCATCATCCTCATCGTCTTCTTCATCGCCGTCATCGTGAGAAACCCGCTCATACTCCTTTTTTTCAACCGGCATTTTTTCTTTCGGCGGCAAAAGAAGCAGGCGCTTTTTTAATTCTTCAATATCAGTAAAGAGTTCTTTTATTTTTTCTTTTTTTACCGCAGCAATAGTTTTGTCAACTACTTTTTTATCGGCAATGTCAGTCTTTGAGATGTAGACTACTATTTCCTTGCAATATTTTTTAACCGTTTCAAGTAATTTCAGCTGGTCTTCTTCCGGCACTTCATCCGTCGGGTCAAATACATACACCACAAGGTCGGCGCAGTGTTTCACCGCAAGGTACGCCTGCTTTTCGATGTCATTCATTTTTTCAAAGCGGTCAAGGGTGCCGGGCGCGTCGATGATTTGTATCTTTATTCCCGGCTCTTTGAGATACCCGGTGTTGATGTTTTTTGTTGTGAATGGGTACGCCTTGATTTCCGGCTTTGCTGTGGTCAATTTTGCAAGGAGCGTTGATTTTCCAACGTTGGGAAAGCCAAAAAGGCAGGCGGTTGGCATGGAGGTCTTGATGGTGGGAAACTCTTTCAGTATTTTCCTCATGTCGTCAAGCAATTTAAACTGGGGGTCAACTTGTTTCAGAAACGATGCGATTCTGCCATAAAATGCGCGCCGGTGGTTGTTAATGTCAGCGATTGTTCGCGCAGCATCAATTTTATTGGAATAGTCCCGCTGTAATTCGTTGGCCTTGTCATGCATCCATTGCACTGCCCCCAGTGAATGTTTGAATTCGTGAAAGTCAAGGCGCAGGCGAACCAGTTCTTGATAGAAGCGAGGCAGCTCTGAAAAGTTTGGAAACGAACTCAAAATTTTGTGCAGTGCACGCGTAAGGTTCGCGGTGACTGTTTTTACCTTTATTTTTTCGATTGTTCTTGATTTTTGCAGGTTATCCATGCGCGTTTTTTCATCTTTCTTAGTGCGCATAATCCCTGCACGTTCAGTTGCTGCGTGAAACGCGTGATCGAGATAGGTGTCAGCAGTTTCAACTTTGAGGAGCTCTTGCATGTTCATATATTATTGGGGACAGGGAGGGTATATATGCCTTTCGCTTGAATGGAGTGGTGAAGAAAAAGCAAGCTTTATATTCCGTTATCGTGTCCCAGCGGCAGGAGGGCCTGTGGTCTAGCCCGGTATGACGCCACCTTCACACGGTGGAGATCCCCAGTTCAAATCTGGGCAGGCCCATTTTTAGTTCTGTTTTTGGTGCAGATATGACACGCAACCTATTTGGTTGACTGAGCAACGCGAAGCCCGCCCCGTAGTGTGCAAGCTTTTTTGCCGCAGCAAAAAAGATTGTTCCGGGCAGGCCCATATCCGGTTTTAGGTAGTTGGTGGTATGTAGTCATATCTATTTCTTTTTGTTGTCCATTATGCTGCACTAAACAATTTTATTGTTTCTTGGTTCTATAGCTGATATGGCAGACCACCCCTTAGGTTTTGACCCGACGCTTGCTGAAGATTCAGGTGAATGGCAGTTGGGAACGCTGCAGCGCATTGAAGACGCGCCTTCGTACCAGCCGCCTTCTCACCAACCAAAAAGCAAAGGCAACCGATTTCCGACAATTCCCCTTTTTCTTGTTTCCAGCGTTCTTGGCGGCAGTTTTGGCACATGGGCGATCCATGCACTGAACTGCAACGGCACGGTTGAAAATGGAATCGTCAACACGGCTGAAGCAGCACCAGCACAGCCAGAAACTACAACACTATCGACAAGTGCCGCACCACTCAGCGCAAACCGCGCACCGCATACCATAGACCCTGTTCCTGACATCCACGAAAATATCCAGCCACCTCACTACACGCCACGGCACGTTCTTACACCGCTGGAATCGCGGTTTTATTCAAAATTATCACCTAATAATCCTGCAAAGGATCCCGTGTTGTATTGTCGGCAAGAAGGAAAAACGGTTATGTTATACAATGATATTGTTGATGTTATGCAGCCGCCAGCAAACGGCGGCAGTGACTGTGCGCATTTGTACCGCTCGCTCAAGGGAAAATATTTCTATGTCAGCAGGCAACTGGCAAAAGATTCAGACGATACCGTCCAAGGACTTCTTGGAAAACAAGCCGCGCGAGAATTGGATTACCGCGTCGAACGGAACGGCCGATTCCTGAAACAGGAAAAACCACACGGCATCAAAGTAGGAGACACTATTCATATTGCGCCATATCAGGAACGGGAAAGAAAAGAAAAAAGAGAATATAGCCGAAGATGATTTTTTATCAAAACGCCCCCAGTATTGCACCCATCACCACAAGGATGACAAGTTCATGGGCATTATTGAGCAGGTACAGCTTGAATGGCTTGCCTTCCCATAACACCATGCCAAGACTGACGGTTGCGATAAATCCGAGCCAAACAAGGACTCCAATGAACGCGCCAGCAATCGCTCCGGGGTTGCTTATTTCCTTAATCACCAACGAAAGAACAAACGCCATGACCACATTCGACAAAAACGCTGCTGCATAATATTTTCCCATGCCATTCTTCTTTGCTTTTTGCATAGTTGCGTCACTGACACCGCTCAATTTTATCCACACCTTGCCAAAGCAGGCAGGCGAGTACCAAAATGCACCGATTGCCATTGCTGTAACTGCTGCGCCGAGAACGGGAAATAATGAAATTCCTGCAAGTTGAAATGCCATAGGTATCACCGAAAATGGTTAGGAAAACAAACTATATAAAGTTAATGAAACAAATAGATGTCCATGCGTAAAATATTCATCAACTGCGATGGCGGCAGCCGAGGAAATCCCGGGCCAGCAGCCATTGGTGTAGTGCTCTGGGACGAGAAAAGAAAGAAGCTGAAAGCAGTGGGCGAACGTATTGGAAACACGACAAATAATGTGGCTGAATACACCGCGCTTATTCGGGCGTTTGAACTTGCTGAAAAAAGTGACGCCCGCGAAGTGGAAGTCTGCATGGATTCTGAACTGGTGATTCGCCAGCTTCTTGGCCGGTATAAAATTAAGGCTACGCATCTGCGCCCGCTGTTTGACAAAGTAAAAATGCTGGAAAAGCATTTTGAAAAGGTAACGTATAAATCGGTTCCACGCTCTGACCCGCACCAACAGGAAGCTGACCGGCTGGTGAATGAAGCGCTTGATAATTTATAAATTTCCCAAAAGCTTTTTATAGCAAAACCTCCACTTTCGGGGACAAAAAGCTCAATTGGAGGGACACTACTATGGCACGTGAAGAACGGTTGTATGCGAAAGAAGCTGATGGTGACGACGGCGATGACGATGGTGGAGATGACACCGGCGACGATGAAACGGATGATGAATCCTAAGTCGCTGTTTTTTTCTTATTCTTCTTTTTGACATTTTTGTCCCACATTTGGTGGAAATCATTTTATCTATACTTAGCTTATACCACGACAGCATGACCTATATGTCTCACTCAACCGGATACTGCATAAACAGCTGTATGACGCCTATAACTGCGTATCAGCCACGAATAAGCAATTTAGAAGCTGCTGTTGAAACAGGTTACCATCAACCCCAGACCACAGACTTCAGACCCCAGACAATGATGGCGCACGCATACAATGCAACCAATGGCGCTTACGCATTTAATCCTTCGTCAGATTATTCAGCGCCGCGTCCAATACATACACCATCAGCAGAACCATTCCTGAAGCCCAATCGACCGGTATCGCCGTTTGTCGGCGCCATTGAAGACATCGCCCATTACATCCAGCAGGCCTTTGAAGCAGTGACTGGCAGCACGCTGCCCAACGACGTGCTCATGGAAATCGTCACCAGAGATGAAATGAAGCAGCGCCATGAAAAAGTGGGTGGCGCATGGAGTCCGGGCATCCAAGGATTTTCAGTCAACAAACAAGGCTTTGGAAACAGCAGCATTGTCGTCAAGGAAAACGAGCTCGACAAACTGATGATTACTATTGGCCATGAAATCGGTCACATTATGACATTCACGCTCAACAACCAGCACGATGAAGAAGCAAAGGCGTTTGCCTTTGAGATGGCGTGGATTGAAGCATTGCAGGAACACAATATTGCCAACCTTGCCGCGTCAATCAATCCAAATCCGATGCCTGCATTAAATGGATTGCACGATGTCGCATTCATGTTCGTGCAAAAACAAATGAAACAAAAAGATAAAAACCCCCTTGATATTTTCAGGGAATTAAGCAGGGGAAAACTAACAATCAATTACGCGATGTGAACCAATGGGACAAGGATGCTGCGGTGGATATAGTGGAGCGCGCTACGCGCCTTTATTAGATTCAGCGATAGTACCCTACGGCGCCTCGCGAGAATACAGTATGCGCCCGGAAATGAGCAAGCGCTTTGATGAAGCACACCATGCGCTCAACCCAACAGCGCACCTGCATGATTTTTACAAGCCAAAAGCACAAATGCCGTATCAGCGCGCTGAAGATGGGCAAACTACAGCATTGCTTAATGAGACTGCATCAGCGAAGCTCACGTCACCCGCTGCGAAATACCGCGACGCGCGCATCCTGTACTGGAATGTTTCCGGCATCTAAACCAAAAACTAATTAAAGACGAATGTCGACAACGACCATACGACAAACGAATCGGAGGAAATCATATGGCAAATGAAAATGTCAGCAAAGACGAACAAGTCGGATTTCACAAAGGAGCATTATCAACACTTGCAAAAGAGCGTGAGGAATTCCAGAAAGTCATTTCTATTGTTGAACAGCTTATGCAGATGCATGTCAAGGCGCTGAAAGAGCTCGGCGTTGACCTCGAAAAAATGGCACGCGACGCGTCCCAAAAATCGCAG
Source organism: Candidatus Woesearchaeota archaeon (assembly GCA_030651375.1). Taxonomy (NCBI): domain Archaea; kingdom Nanobdellati; phylum Candidatus Woesearchaeota; species Candidatus Woesearchaeota archaeon. Next base: position 81,612 of record JAUSFM010000003.1, read on the forward strand.
GATAAAAAGAAAGTGCCGCTGGAAAGCGCGCTGTAATTAAGCGCAATATTTCTGAACAAGTTCTTCAGCAATTTGTCGTAACGCAGGACAATATCCAGGAACCCTCTCCATTTTTCCCGGAATAATGTTGCCAACGAGCTGCACCAGTTTCGGTGGGTCGCGCGCAAATTCTTTTGCAGGAGGGACCAGCTCGTGCACATAACGCTGTACCACTGGCCCCATTTCGTGCATGATGCGCACTGTTTCGCCTTCATGGTTTGCATCAGTGTTCATGTCAACGACAAACGCGGCGCACGCGTAATGCAGGCCAAGCTGCATTGCCATTGATGCCTCCGGACAGAGCGTCATGCCGACAATATGAGCGTACTGCGCACGTTTAGTTCCTTCAGCAGCAGTGCCAAATCGGTCGCCGGGAATAGTTACATAAACGCCCGTACTCACGCTGGGAAAACACTGAGCAGCTTGAGTAAACAGAATTTTTTTAAGCCCTTCAGAGAAGGGGGGATTTGGGTTTGCATGAACAACAAGCCCGACGCCAAATAGGTTATCGTCTCTTCTACTTTCATCAATATAATCAACAGGTATAACAATCTCTTTTACAGGCATGAAAGGAGTAAGACTTCCCACACAGCTAAATGCAACAACCGTCGTTGCACCCAACATTCGTGCCGCAATCAGATTTGCGCCGTACTGCGTTGTACTTGGTGAATGGCGCACTGTTTCGTGGCGACCGTGACGCGGGATAAAAATGACACCATCAAATTCTTGATATTCGACACGACCATTGCCAAACCCATTAGAATGAAGTGTCTCAAATATCTGCCATTCTGCGTCCTGAAATTCAGGGCTGTCATTAATGCCCGAGCCGCCGATGATGGCAAGTTTTCCGTCAAGTGTCATACGGCATCCATCAAAAGAAGATGTTTAAAAAGTTTTATATGGTAAACTACTTATCTCCACATCTTCTTGAACTCATCGCCCGTCATGCATACGCTTCCGCCAGCGCGCGTATCTCTGCAATATAATCCTTCTTCGCAGTCTGTTTCAGAGCGACAAGGTTCGCTGTGCGCACGTGGTGGCAGGCATTGGCCAATAAGATCTCGTTGTTTGACAGAAAAAATACACTTTAATCCGGCGGTACAGTCATAATCAACGGCACAATGCTCATTCAGCTGGCGTGGAATTTTTTCACACGTCATACTATCTGCACCTTCAAGAAGAACACAGGTAGTATTCTCGCCACAGTCCTCGCGTTTCTGGCACGTCTCGCCGGGCTTGCGCGGCGCGCGTTTGCATATCCAATGCAGCGCATCAGGATTTGTCTTAATACAGGCGAGGCCTGCATCACAGTCCTCATTCACTGTACAACGTATTCCTTCTGTTAACGGAGGCAAACAACTTTTTTCGCGCGCTGAAGAAAAAGCAAGCCGGCACGTGAGGAGGATTCCTTTTTCTTCAGAAAGTTTTTGACAGTCAGAAACAAAGAGGCACTTTTGTGGCGTCTTGAATTCTTCTGCAACAATGAGGTTTCCGGTTGCAAAAAATGACGATGAGTGATAACCGACAACAACAGCTGCGATTAATCCGACGATAACGTACAACGAATAGGCATCCCTTCTTTTTTCTCTTTTTTGTTTCATACACTATTCACTTTTTTCACTTCTTTTTCAGATACACGACGCGCGTCGGGAACGGAATTTCAATTTTGTACTTGTTCAGTGTTTTGTAGACGAGATTAACTGCCTCTTCGCGCTTGTCTTTCCGCTGTGTCACATCAGGCACCCAAAACAAGGCTTTGAATTGCAATGCAAATTCGCCCATGTCAATGAATTTGACAGTTGACGGGGGGTCTTTCATAATCTCTTTCAGTCCTTTTAATGCGTCGCCAATTGCTTTTTTGACCTTGTCAGGGTCAGTGCCGTAGGCAACATTAAAGGGAACCACAACGCGGGCGGAGAGATCTGGTAATTTGTAGTTGTGTACCTTTGAGTTTGCCAGCACACCATTGGGCAGGATGATGACTTCATTGTCGAGCGTCTTTATTTTTGTCGAGCGCAGGCCGACGTCAAGCACGGTGCCTTCTTCGCCCGAGTCCAGCTTGATGATGTCGCCGGTTCTGATTGCCTTGTCAAGAATCAGCGAAATGCCACCGAAAATGTTGGCGAGGCTGTCTTTTACGGCGAAGCCGATGGCAAGACCTGCAATGCCGACGCCAGCGAGCAGGCCGCGTATGTCAAAGCCCCAGTACGAAAGAATGAACAAGGCGCAAAAAATCCAAAGGACGATTTTGACCATTTTGCGAAACAGGGGAAGCACCGCGTCGTCAACCGACGATTTTGTTCGTTGCGCCCAGTGATGGCCCCAATTGTCAATGATAATAATTATGATGCGAATAACGGCAATGGTTGCAAAAATAATGATGCTCGTGGTAATCAGTATTGAAATAAGTTCTCCTGCTTTTCCCACCATACCAAGAGGAAGAACTGCCAGCTTGATTCCAAACATTAACAGAATCAACGAAATCGGCCGCTTTGCTGTGTGGACCAGCTGGTCATCAATGGATGTGCTTGTTTTTGCCGTGACGCGCAGCACGATTTTTTCAGTAATCCACAAAAAAAGTTTGGAAAGAACGTAAAAGGCAATGAGGATGGCGAGCGCAAAGAGATACTTGTTGCCGATGGCGGTTTGTGCCTGATCGTAGAGGTTTGTTAAGGATGCAACATATGGAATCTGGAAAAGGCCAATCATACATTCTTTCTGTTCAAGAAGGTATTTAAACTTTGTGCTGATTAATATAAAAAGGTTTAAATAGTGATATGAATTTTCAATCACCATGAGACGATTTATTGCATCATTGGGAGCAGCACTATATGTACTTGCCGCACCGCTGACGTGTTCAACGGTGTATGCACAAAACACGCCTGCAGAAAAAAAGCCATCAATTGAAAAGCAGGAAAACGAATGTGCACGCCAGTATAACGCATCAACAGAAGGGACGCCTGAACGAGCGACGACGGAAGCATGTTTTAAGCGAGTAAACGCATATCTTATGCAGGATTCAATAGCAAAAGAGCATGTAGCGGAAGTTGATTTTGCTGTTGAAGGAGCGAGATTATATGTAACGACATTAGCCCTTCAACGTGATACTGATATAGAAAATCAAAGAATGATAAAATTAAACCAGTCAGTTGGTCTCGGTCTCGAAGATTTAGACCTTGCGCCTGAATGCGGCAGAGAAAAAGCAAAAGCGCTCGATGGTATTGATGCAACGATACGGAGTTTATTAGCAAAAGAAAGCGTTCTTGAATCGGGCGTTCCTGAATTAGTAACAAACAGATTGTATGCGGTGGCGAAAGAACAGCTCAGAGTCCAACTGCCGGCTGTTCGCGCAGAAGTAGCGGCGTATAATTGTTCTCTTCCGGCAACGCTGTAAGCACCGTACGCCTTAAGTATCTAATTTCACAACTGCCTGCGCCAACTTATCGGAGTCGTGCCGCAGCAAATCTTTCTTGGTCATCAGATTTGCCGTCACAATTTCAGCGCCAAAGTCGCGGAGCCGGTCAAGTTCTTGTTCATCAGATTTTACTCGCCGTGCGCCTGCTTTTTTGTATTTTTCATACAGTTGTTCAGGCGCTTTTTCCTTGTTAATGAGAATAACATCAAGCACACCAATGCCGAGGTACTGTTCGATTTTCGCAACATGGTCATACGCAGTGTACTGGTCGGTTTCGCCGGGCTGTGTCATGACATTGACGACGTATGCAAGTTTTGCTCGTGTTTTTCGCAGCGCTTCAGGAATGCCTTTAACAAGAATATTGGGAAGAATGCTAGTGTATAAACTTCCCGGCCCAAGCACCACAAGATCTGCACTTTTGATTGCCTCAACTGCTTTTCCATACGCAGAAACCTGCGGGTCCAAAAACAGGCGCTTGATTTCTGACTTATATTTTTTCTTGTGTTCCTCAACTTCCGGCTCTTCGCAAATTAGTTTCCCGTTTTCTAGTTCAGCGCAGAGATGAGTCGTGCCCAAGGAAACCGGAAGCACGCGGCCGCGTATTGCAAAAATTTTTGCAGTTTCCTCAACGCCCTTTTCAAAACTGCCGGTGACTTTTGCCATGGCTGTCAAGAGCATATTGCCAATTGGGTGGCCTTTGAATGTTCCTTCATTGAAGCGGTACTGGAGAAGTTTTGCCATGAGCGGCTCGGCGTCAGACAGCGCAACAATACAGTTTCTGATATCACCCGGCGGCAGCACACCATATTCCGTGCGCATGACTCTGCTGCTCTTCCCCTCGTCAGCAACCGTGATGATGGCAGTTATGTTGTTCGTGTATTTTTTCAGGCCGCTCAACAAGCTGTTCAATCCCGTGCCGCCGCCAATGACCACAATATTTTTTCCTTTGTTCAACTCGGATGATTTGAAAATAAGATGCGCAATTCTGCCTCGTTTTTCCGGCGCCACGTAGTGTACAAACCTGCGGATGAGGTGCTTAAGTCCAAGCACAATACTGATAAGGCCGATGAAAAAAAGAAACAAAAGCAGCACAATGCGCGGGGAATACTGGCCAACAGAAAGGTGAAAAAACGAGTTTACCTGTTGGTCAAGCCGAGCCAGGAGTAAAAGGATTTCCTTTCCATAGGCGATGATGAAAAAAAGCATCAGCGAAAGAAAGCCGAGTACAATAAGAAATACCCACCGTTTCAGATGGAGCCCGGGCATGAAGAGTTTTCGAAGCATGGAAAGGAGAAATAAGGAGGGGGTTTAAAAACTTAATTGATGAATATTAAGCACTCGCCATCGCTACTGGTTTTCCTGCAGTTTTGCTTTTCTCAACCATCTCAATCAGGCATTGGCACGGGAGTTTCTGTCGAGCTTTGTTGAGTGCGATTTTTGCAGTGGTAACGTGCTCTTTTGAGGTGTTAATCTGAAAAATGATCTGATCCTTGAACACACGCGCTGCAATGCCGATTGGCTTGCCGAAAGACGCTGCCATGCCAGTGCTCATACGGTCTGCGCCAGCGCCGGATGCAAGCGGGTTTTCACGAAGGATGTGGTGAGGATAAATGCGGATTTTCAGGTGATAGTTTCCTTTGCCGATTTTCTCTTCCAGCACGCGGTTTGAGACTTGCCGTGCTGATTCGATAGCATTATGGCGAATTTGAAGGTTGCTCTTTGATTTCAGAAACAGTTGTACTGGAAACTGGTCGCTTTTATTCGCGCTGCCCATGTCATACCGCACGATTTTGCTGGCGGGGTTGGCTCTGATGTAGGATTTAGCTCTGAACTTTGAACGCCGAGTATAGGGACGTTCGAGCCGTCGATAGGAGATTGCTTTTCTAATGCTTACCATAGACGCACAAAATTAGGCAGGGATTTATAAATGTTTCTATCGCGGTTCTTGGCACTGCGCCACGGTCATCGAGTTTGTTTTAAAATAAGCAGCGCAATCGTTGCTAAGATTTAATGAACTGGTAAATTCTCCGCACCGCGCTGCGGACTGCCCCACGCCGACAGGGCTTTGGGAGAAGGTATCGAGACATTGTGCACAGCAGGATTGCTGAATGTTCTCAGCCGATGAAGCACATCCGCCTACGATGAACGTGAGAATTAAAAGAATGATTAGGTTGTTCATAGAAGGGAGATAAACAAACAAATATTTAAATACTCGCCATCTTTTTGCATTCCTATGTCCCTTGACATCCTTTCCATGATCATGACCGTTGTCGGCCTCTGCCTTTTTGAGACCGTCAGCAGCCTTGACAATGCAGTCATCAATGCAGAAGTTCTCCACACGATGAGCGCCCGTGCGCGGAAATGGTTCTTGTTGTGGGGCATGTTGTTTGCTGTTTTTATTGTCCGTGGTATTCTCCCTCTTATTATCATCTGGTGGACTGCGCCTCAACTCGGATTGTGGGGCGCGTTCACTGCAACATTCAGCTCTGATCCGCGAGCTGTTGCAGCCATAGAATCATCCGCCCCTGTTCTTCTTGTCGGCGGCGGCATTTTTTTGGTCTTTTTATTTTTCCACTGGCTGTTTTTGGAGCCGAAAATGTATGGCCTGCATACCGAGCGTACGGAGCGATTTTTTGAGCGCCATGGAGTCTGGTTTTTTGCGGTTGTTTCGATACTCCTTGCGGTCATCACCTGGTTTGCGCTGCAAAAAAATCCCCTGATGGCATTCAGTGCCGTGATTGGCTCAACGGCCTTTTTCATCACGCACGGCTTCAAGCAGAATGCCGAAAAGATGGAGCATCAGATGATACACGGCAAAGGACATATGAGTGACTGGAGCAAGATTATGTACCTTGAAGTGATTGACTCTACGTTTTCCATCGACGGTGTACTTGGAGCGTTTGCATTTACGCTTTCCATTCCGTTAATTCTGTTTGGTAATGGTCTCGGCGCTCTGGTTGTGCGACAAGTGACCATTGGAAACATTGAGCGCGTCAAGAAATACAAGCTCCTCAAGAATGGTGCTATGTATTCAATTCTTATACTCGGTGCGATTATGATTGCAGAAAGCTTTGGCGTGCACATACCCAGCATTGTGCCACCGTTGACAACACTCGGGGTACTTGGATACTTCTTGTATCAGGCGAAGAAACAATTGAAAATGACGCAAGCTGCCAGTTGATTAGTACGCCTTCTGCAAATAAATTTAAAAGCATCCTCCTCTTTTCAATAGCGTTCCGATGGAAATAATCAAAATTGTCATTGTTATAGTGCTCGTTGTAGTGTCAGGGCTTTTTTCAGGACTGCTTCTGGGGCTGATGAGCCTGAGCCTCGACATGCTCCGGCGCAAAGTTGCGCTTAATAACCCTGCAGCGGTTCGCATCTACCCGTTGCGCAAGAAGAGCAACCAACTGCTCTGCACGCTTATTCTTGGCAATGTGGCAGTTAACACCACCATTGCCTTGGTACTTGGTTCACTAACTTCAGGATTTATTGCAGGCGTCATTGCAACCAGCCTTATTGTGGTGTTTGGAGAGATTCTTCCCCAAGCATTCTTTGCTAAACATGGCCTTGTCTATGGGGCAAAGGCTGCTGGCCTCGTTGAGCTTTTGATGGTATTATTTTACCCTATCACAAAACCAATTGCGCTATTATTGGACAAGCTCGTTGGCGGGAATCTACCAACCATCTATTCACGCAAGGAGTTTCACCTCCTGCTCCGGCAGCAACGCACCCGGGCTGAGAAGCTTGGAAAGTCTGACATCGCGCACCACGAGTTTGACCTGCTTGAACGCGGCTTAGTATTGTCAGAGAAACGAGTAAAAGACATTATGACTCCCTTCAATACTGCTTCAGTTATCAACCGAAACGCAGTGCTTGATAAGAAAGTCATCGGCATGTTTCGTGAACGCGGATATTCTCGTGTGCCGGTCTTTGACCCGGTGCGGCGGACTATTGTCGGCCTACTCTACGCAAAAGATCTTTTCCATATCAGCCCTGGTGACAAGGTGAAGGTTACCGTTGAAACAATGATGCGTAAAACTGTCCAGTACATCAGTCCTGATGACCGGCTTGACCGGGTATTGGAACTGTTTAAGAAAAAGCACACGCACTTATTTATTGTCAGAAATCATCGAGGGAAAATCACCGGCATTCTCAGCCTTGAAGATGTCCTTGAAGAAATTGTCGGTGAGATAATCGATGAGTATGATTAAATAACGAGCAAGCAACTGTGAGTGAGACAGTTATTCTACCATTCGGGCTTTAAAGGAAAAAGTTTCAAGGAGTGTTTGTGCAGTCATTGATTTATCGTCTGAAAAGAGATTGTTTGTAGCATCCGCCAGAACAGCAGAAGTACCATGTAATCGATAGACAAGTAAGCCAACACGAAAATAGGTTTTAAGAACTGATTCCGAAGAGGCATTTGCTTGTGACTCTAATCGACCAAGAAGCGCTCGATTTTTATTGGAATCTTGGAGTTTGGCGATACGTTTTTCGAGCTGGCAAAGCTGCTCGAACTCGGGAATGTGTAGTTCAGGATCTTTATACTGGTAGATGACCAAGCTAAACAGAGAATCATCGTCGTCAAAACCGTGGATAACACCTCCCACTGAATTAGCAGAAACATCGGCACCAAGTTTGTGAGTATCATATGAAAATTGGAGGTATGCTAAATCACCCGGACTTGGTGTCACGACATCACCAACAGGATGGGTGTGAACAAGAAATAGTCCATAGACGCCTTGTTGGTAAAGAACATCGGGCGCAGTTAAAACGCGTCGATTATCTCCTTTGAAAAGAGGATACTCAATCGTTCTTTTTCCAAGAGAGCGGTGCACTTCAAATCCCGCTTCGCGACCAGTACGACCAGTGAAACGAAGTGCCTGCACCATTTTTTGGGTAATACGTGGTGATGTTAACATACCATACAGAAATGCACCGTTTATATGTTCACTATTTGCCATACTTGATCAAGAAAGGAAGGCATTAAAATAGTTTCCTCAATGCTTAAAAAGGTATCACATCTCTTCTGGCGCCTCAATGCCCAAGAGTGCAAGCCCTGTTTTCAACACGTGCCGCACACAATGCGCCAAAAAGAGCCGCGCGTTACGCTGATCTTTTTCCGCCATGAGAATCGGGCAGGCATGGTAAAATTCATTGAACGCCTGCGCCAACGCGATTAGATAGTTTGCCACCAGATTCGGCTTGAGTTTTTCAGCGCTTTCGAAAATAATGTCAGGAAACTGGTAAAGCAGTTTCACAATTTTTTTCTCCTGCCCTTGAGTCAGCATGCTGCTCTTGACGTGGTTGGCTTCGAAAAAGGAGTCAAGCAGAGAATCGCGGTCATGGTGCGGTGTGTTTTTCCGCAGCGCATCAAACAATGGCTCGTTTTGTTCCATAAATTTTTTGATGATTGAGTAAATGCGCGCATGGGCATACTGGACATACGGCCCAGTCTCTCCCTCAAAAGAAATTGATTCATTGGGGTCGAACAGCATGTCCTTGGCCGGATCAATTTTGGCAAGGAAAAACTTCAGCGCGGCGATGCCAATTTTCTTGGCGCGGTCATTGATTTCATCATCGCTCAAGTCGCTGAATCGCTTCCGGATTTCAACCGCCGCAAGGTCGTGCATATTCGCGATGATGTCATCGGCGTCAACCACCGTACCTTCACGGGATTTCATCCTGCCGGACGGCAGGTTGACCATGCCGTAGCTTAGATGGTGGCATTTTTCTGCTGGATACTTCAACAAGCCAAGGAGAGAAAACAATACCTTAAAGTGATGATCCTGTTCGTGTGCAACAACGTAGATGGACTGATCCAGCTTTTGGTCGTCAAACTTTAATTTTGCGAGGTACAAATCCTGCGTGATGTAGATAGAAGTGCCATCCGGCCGGAGCAGGATTTTTTTGCCGAGCCCCTGTTTCTGCAAGTCAGCGTAAATTGCGCCGGTCTCGTCTTTTTTGAAAATACCTTTTTCCACGCCATCAAAAACATTTTCTAAAACAATTTCTTTTCCCTTGTCATAAAAATCACTTTCGTAGTAATACTTGTCAAAGTTCACGCCCAGTTTTTCATAGGTGTCTTCAAAGCCGCTGTACGCCCACGCGCTCATGAGCTTCCACAATTCGCGGGTATGCTTGTCGCCTGCTTCCCACTTGCGCAGCATCTCCTGCGCTTCTTGCTCAAGTTCAGGGTGCTCTTTTTCACGCTGGCAGTAGTCAACATAGAATTTTCCGACGAAATGGTCACTTTTGATGTTTGGCTGCGCATTGCCGCCCCATTTCTGGTAGGCGAGCATTGATTTGCAGATGTGAATGCCACGATCGTTGTTAAGGTTCGCCTGAATCACAGTGTGGCCCTGGAATTTGAGAATACGCGCAACGCTGGAGCCAAGCACAATGTTGCGCACATGGCCAAGGTGCAAGGGCTTGTTGGTATTTGGCGAGGGGTATTCAACCATGATTGTTTTTTCCTTCAGTGAAGGTTCTTTGCCATACTCCTCCTTTTCGTCGTGAATTTTGGCAAGCGTCAAACACGCCAATGCAGCGGGGTCGAAGAAAAAGTTGATGTAGGGGCCGGCGGCCTCGATTTTCTTGAAGGGCGCTTCAGGCGTAAGTTTTTTTGCGAACTCTTCTGCAATTTTTACCGGTGATTTTTTCAGTTCTTTTGCCAGCATGAAGCAGGGGTAGGCATAATCGCCCAGCGCGTCGTCGGGCGGGATTTCAATCAGAGATTCATCTGGCGCGATGAAAGCGTGCAGTATCTTGAGTATTGTTTTCTTGGGGTCCATGGCGAAAAGGAAGTGGATTTAGGAAGATTGTTGAGGGTCAGTAGATGATTAGCAGATTATTTTCGGCGTTTTCCATGACGGGCATTAATCAGGTGTTTGATTTCAGTAAGCTGGTGCTGGATTGTTTCAAGCCGGCGCGCGTTTTTGCGATCCTGAAACCATCGAATCATAAACGCAATGAAGTACAGGCCGAAAATGCCGCCGACGAGCAGCTGGATTTTGCGGAGAATAAAAACAAATTGGTTGCTCAAAGGCATGACAATATCCTGAAGGTTAAGGTCGCTGATGCTTACCATGGATGGCCTCTTTTTTACTTTTTTATGGATGTTAGTTTTTCGTTGTCTTTTTATTTTGTTTCGTTGATGCTGATGTCAAGCTCTTCATCTTTGTGTGTTTCAACTTCTTCAACAACCTGTTTGAGCCGCTGCGCTTCATCTTCCACTTTCACCAGGTAGGCAAGGTCGCCGAACTGGTCAAACGCACATTCCTTGCAGTAGTAGTCCGAGGTTCCCTTGATGCAGAACTGCGCTTCAGCATTGCAAATAAGGCATTTTTTCGCCATAGGCACGGTAAGTTGGGCTTGTTTTAAAAAGTTTATGCTCGTCGGGGCAAAAAAAAGAAAGATAAAAAAATTATTCATCCTCTGATTTTTTCTCATCATCATCTTCTGACTTATCATTCTCTTTGAGGTCATTCGCCTCATCATGGCCGTGGATGAAGGCGTCCTCTTCCGGAGAAATCTCATCATCATCGACACTGGACTCTTCACTGTCTGTTTCTTCCTCTTCTTCCAAGAAATCTTCTTGCATCTCCTCCATGTCTATCACCCTTTCTAAAATTAAGTTTTGAGAATGGAAGGATTGATTATATAAAGATTGTGATAATAGGTCGGGTACGTTGGGTGTAATAAAAATTGTATAAAATTGTCAAAAGAAATTTTTGATGGTACGTTCTTGTGTTGTATCTAAACCTTAAAATTATCCCGCTCAAGCTCGTGCATGCGCTGTTCAAGTTGCTCGATTTTCCGCTCTTGAGCATGCTGCTGGTGGTACAAGTAGCGCGTCCAGCCAAAGACATTGGAGAGGTCGTGTTTTACTCGTACGAACGCCGTGCGTATCTGTTGCAATGAAGAGTCCGGATCGGTGAGCCAGTCGAATAGCATGGTATGAAAGGAGTAAGATACTTGTTTATAAGCCTTTCTATTTATTTTTACTGTTGAGTAGTTAAATATTAACGAACCACTTCAACCTGCTCCATTGATTCAAAAGCGCGGTCACCGGTAACAAAAATGTGGCTGTGGTGCAGTGCAAAATGATAGCCAAAACAATCAATGTATGAAAAACTTTTCTTTTGCTTTTTTTGGTTAAAGCGAAAGAGCATTGCTGCAGGGATTATATCTGCAGAAATATCAACCGCATACGGCGCAAAACGTTTCTGAAAATAATCCGCAGTCTGCTGATTATATTTTTTTAACAAAAAAAAGTAGAGTTCCCCAAGATTACAATACAGCGTGATGGCGTCTGCTTCAAGATACGGGTCGTAGTTTTTATTTCCGTCGGCAATTTCAATAAGGGTGTAGGTATCAAGAAAATACATTAGTCAAACCTGCTTTCAAATTCTTCATCTATCTCTTTAAGTAAAACATCTGTTGATTTGCCGGAAGTTGGGGTAAATTTTTTCAGCTCGCCGAAGATTGCACGGAGCGAGCCTGCTTTTTTTCGAACAATAACTTCCACCTCATCATTAACCGCAAGATGCTCTTGGCACAGTTTTTCTTTTGGTAAAAGAATGCCCACTGAATTTCCCCACGCTTTAAGTTTAGTGACGGTTTCCATACAAGTTAATTATACGTATAATTATATAAATGTTGTGGTTCGAATGGAGTATTTAAAGACCACTACAAAGTGATAACAATAGAAAGGTTTATATACTCCCCCACAGTAATCTTTATCTATACCCTTCGAAAAAGGCATACAAAACAAGTACCAGGTGAAAAACAAATGGTTACTCAAAATGATACTGAAGTTGTTATAGTCGGCGGCGGGCTTGCCGGCGTCAGCGCAGCGTATGAATTAGGAAAATCAGGTGAATGAATGAAAACTTTAACGTCATTATTATTGTCTGTGTCGTTGTATTTTGGTGGTTGTTTGGATTCGGTTTCCAAACCTGCAACTCTATCAGACGTTGGGAGGAGTGTTGTTTCTGGTCGTGATGCAGGTTATGATGCTATTGTTAAGGGTGATGTCAGTGTTAAGGATTCTTCAAATAATACTCCAGAGGTTAATTTGTCTAATATTTGTCGTGAAGGAATGAGGATTTATTCTGCTTGCGGTTTGAATGGTAATGGTTTGCAGTTTAGGTATTGTTTGGATGATAATACTTGGAGTAATTTGAGTGGTTGTGTTGATAATGATTCTTGTGTTGCAGGTTCACAGATTAAGTTTTATAATGCGGCTATTTTTACTCTTGATGTGGGAGAATGCAGGGCGGGTTTTTTAAGTTGTGATAGACAGGGCGAATCTTTTAAGTACATAATTTCTACGCCTGAAGTTCTCCCTCGTCAAGATTTATGCAATGGTTTGAATGATGATTGTGATACTGATACTGATGAGGATTATAACGTCGGAATGCCTTGTAGTTTAGAAGTTGCTGGTTGCGTGTTTGGTGGTAATTATGTTTGTTTAGAAGATGGTCGTAGTACGATGTGTGTGCAGACAAATCCCGAACCTTTAAGGTGTGTTGATTCTGGAGTTCCTGAAAGAGACGCCGGTTTTCCAGAACGAGATGCTGGAGTTCCAGTAGATACTGGAATGCCAGATGTTGGTTATGATGCGCAAAATAGTGATTCGGGTATTCATGGAATAGATGTTGGTATTGTTCCGTCACCGGAGGTTTGTAATGGTGTAGATGATGACCTTGATGGGTTGGTTGATAATCTTGTGCCTGAATCTCGTTCTTGTGGTGTTAATTTAAGGGGTGTTGAGGAGCGTTATTGTGTTGATGGTGCTTGGTCTGTTTGGTCTGCTTGTGATAATTTTGACCAATGTTTATTAGGAAATATAAGAGAATCTTATAATGGGCCTGATGGTACGTTAGGTGTTGGTGTTTGTAAGGCGCAAGTTGAACAATGTGTTGATGTTGATGGTCTTGCACAGTATGTTATTGTCTCACCGCAGGTTTTGCCAAGTGTTGAAGTTTGTAATGCGAAAGATGATGACTGTAATCGTATTGTTGATGATGGTTTTGATGTTGGGCAAGCGTGTGAAGACTTATGCAGAGGTGCTGGAACAGTTCAGTGTCTTGGTGATGGGAATGGTACTTACTGTTTCACTATTAATATTCCCGGTCAATTATATAATGCAGATTTTGAACGAGCAATAACACCAGATGGAAGCGTGCCTTGTTGGGATGTTCGACAGGGAAGTCCGGGTGTTGTTTCTCTTGCAGAAGGGTATAATTCTTGTCAGGGACAAAACGCTCTTAGGGAACGAGAAGGAAACAATGAAGCATACATTGTTTCACAAGTAGTAAACTTACAAGATAGAGTGGCAGATATTAATGCTAACCATTTGCAAATAACAGCAACAGACATTGTATCAAGCGCAAGTGATGTAGTAGGATTCGGAATTGCCTTTTATGATGCAAATATGAACTTCATCAGCGAAAACTACCATGAGGGAATGGAAGGGTTTGAAAACGTGTGCAACCAACGAACAATCCAACAAGTAATACCGCCAAACACGAACTATCTCGAAGTTCGCCTCACCGGAACAAACAATGGCGGAAATACTAATAATGCAACACACGACAACATCACATTAGACTATGCAATAATACAATAAAAAGGTTGAAACTAATGAAAAAACAACAAAAAAATTCGGTGTTCACGGTGTTTATAGCTATTATTATCCTTTGGTTTATAGGTATATTGGTAGAAAAATACTTTTCCATTGATTTCATATATTCATCATTTGTAATGATTATTATTGGCTTAATATTCACCAATATCTATGAGACTAACGTGCATAAATCAAAAAGTTTAGACGTTAAATCAGAAAAAGGAGAACAAGAATACGATGATAGTGGCAGGTGAAAAAGATGGAAGATACTGATTTAATAAGATATGTTACTCTTGTCTTTATTGCAATGATTATATTTATTATTATAACTTCATTGACTGGTATTTCTTATATTACAACAGATAATGGCAGTCATGTTGGGTACGTGACGGCAGTTGAGGATAACGGTTTGTTTTTTAAGACGACGACTGTTTATTTTAAGTCAGATGTTCAGAGTACGCAGGAGGATAAGTATTGTGTTATTAATGCTGGTTTAAAATCCATTTTGAAGGGTGCTGCCCAGAATCATAATCGTATCGAAATTCAATACTACGACCAGTTTTCAAAAGATATTTCCGAGCTATGGCGCGGTAAAGACGGCGATGTTTGAAATGCTGGATCGTTATCAGAAACAGGTTGATGATATTAGTTGTGCAGTGATGAAGTAATTTTTTAATTTATTTTTCTTTTAGTTTGATTATAAGTCTAGTTTAAATACCCCTCCTTATTCTCATCTTGTATGACTGCTGATTTAGAAAAATTACTGGAAATCAAAGAACCGCCCAGAAAAAAAGCCATGAAGTGGATTAAGCGCTATGGCCCCGCTGAAATAGTTGGAACCATAACCGCGGTCGTCGCCTCATTTTATGCGTTCAAGGCAACAAAAGAGGGCATTGCAGGTGAAGCAGCGGCGGCGTATGCTGGCGCCATTGGAGAGAGCATTGGATTTTACAGTACGGTATTTTTATATGATCTTCGACAAGATTATAAGGCAGTGAAAAAAGAAGGAAGAGCATACACCATCACTGATGCTCTCAAAGTCGCGCGAAATGAGATCGTCGAATTCGGCGTTGCTGAATATTTCGATACTGCACTGTTACGGCCATTCTGCATAGGTGTTGGCGCACGAATCGGCGGTCAGGGATGGGGCGTCATGGCAGGCAAACTTGCTGCTGATGTGCTTTTTTATGCGCAGGCAATTGTTATACGAGAACAGCAGGAAAAAAGAGGATGGATTAGAAATAGTGAATAGGTTCTTGCATCTTGGAGATTAAAGAGATTTATTCCACACTCTGCTGCCGAAGCATTGCAATTGGCTTTCTTCCCTGTGCGCCGGCGTCGGTCTCGTGCCAGAACTGAATGTGCTTCTCGCCGAGTTGCCAGCAGAGGCAGATGATTCGATTGTCAATCGTGGAGTAGAAATCAACAAGCCCGGTGTCAATATCTTTGACCACACAGCCGGCATCCAAAAGCCGGTGGAGGATGGTGTAAAATTCTGCAGAAATCGTGTGGAACTGGTGGTTGAGCTTGACGGCGCTGACCAGGTTTTGGTGGTCATCGTCATATTCAAACGACACTGAACGGAGCAGGGCAATTGCTTTGTTGAGCTCCTGCAACTTGAGCATTTGCACCTCAAGCGTGGCAAGCACGCGGTTTGCTTCCTCTACGGTGAGGAACTTTTTGTTTTCACCCTCTATTTCCATGGATAGTTCTATTGGTTGTCGTCTATATATACTTTTTGGTGAAAATCAGCAGTTTTAATGATTAGTAATTAGAATTAAGTTAAATGCTCTGTTTTCCGGTAATCGTAAGAATGGCCTTGTCTAACACAATATGGACCTCATCAAGGTCGTTGATGACAATGTCGTTGCCTTCGAGGTAGTATGAGATGTTGATGAGGTCATTAATCCGCACTTTTTCAATGTTGGGGTATTCCAGCATCTCTTTCGGCACTTCGCCGGTCTTGTGTGGGTTGTTTTTCGTAAACAGGTTCACAATTGCAGTTTTATACTTATTCGTGCCAATGCGTGGCTTCCTGCCGACCATGAGACTTTTGATATGGTACGTTTTTTGTTCCAAGTGAATAACCCCACTAAGCGTTTTCAGAAGGTAACTATAAAAAGATTGTGGAAATAGGATAATGAACAACTGCGTTCAAAGACGATTGGCGCAATATTTATAAAACAAGAGAACATAAAAAGAAGAAAACAAAAATAGGAATAGGCAACAAAAGAAAAAAGAGGGATAGGGTGGATACTTCACTCGTACAGGCGCCTGCAACAACAAAGAAGGTCGTCTTCTCAATTATCATGCTGGTTGCCCTGCTTGCCGCTGCAACAATCCTGCTCACCAAGCAACAGAACGGCCAGCAGAATCCAGGAGAGGCGTTCAGCAATGCTATCAACATTGTACTTCATCTTGGTATCCCCAGTGATGCACAAGACAGCGGCCTGCTCGTGCTGATTTCAATTGCAGGTGCGGTCATTACGGTCTATCTCACGTTAATTTTTGTCAGGGCAGTGTATACTGATGCAATGAAAAAAAGTGTCCAGGAGGCGAAACTCGTGAAAAAAATAAATGAGCTTTCCAATCATTATATCATCTGCGGCGGCGGGAGTCTCGGCTTCAGCGTCGGCAAGGCACTCATCAAGCGAGGCATGCCCGCAGTGGTAATCGACAGCGACAATGAACGTGTTGCCGAATTGAATGCAGCCGGCGTTCCGGCCATTGAAGGCGACTGTTTTGAGAAAGAATATCTGAAACAAGCAGGTATCATGAAGGCAAAAACAGTCATTGCCTGCCTCAATGATGATGGGGATAACGTACTCGTCACGATGTTGGTCAAGGAGATGAATCCCAACGTGAAAGTGATTGCCGAAGCAACGTATGATAAATATGTCAACCAGCTCAAGCGTGCCGGCGCCGATGAAGTCGTTCTCCCCCGTGAAATCGGCGGCATGTACATTGCAAAGATTGCTGCCGGCGGAAGCACAGCCGGTGTGAATCCGCCGTAAAATAAGACACATAAGACGTCAGAATGTACTGAAGAAGAAAAGAAGTTTGGCTTTTTAATTAGTGGCTTTTTACTTTTCGCACCACAATCGGCTCGCCTTTCTCCATATAAAATTCAACAACATCATTGGTGGAAAGGTTCATGTTTGCTTCAAATTGAAGATTGCTCTTGAATTTTCCTTTAACCGGAGCGAGAAATCCGCGCGTGCTGGTTATTCCCTTGTGCGAAGCATGATGCACCCGCGCAAGCATTATTTGTTTTTTGTCTGCCATAGTTAATCAATAGCTGGTGATTCAGAATTTATAAAGTTTTATGTTCACGGCACGTGGACATAGAACAGAAGCGGTGCAGAAGCGTACATGGTGCCATCTGCTTTGTTAACAGTTACGGTGTAGGTATATGTTTTTCCATTATCCGCGCCGTTATTAACAACTGCAATGCCGACTTTTGTTTTTTCTTTTGATTTTATTTTTTCTTTTCGTGATTCGCCGCATGGTGGCAAGGTTTGAAGTCCAGTTGGGCAAGAGCCCTGCGCACCGTTTAATTGGATAGTAAACTCTTCTTCATTGGGAAGCACGTTCTCAACCACCACACCAAAGAATGCAGGCTTGCTGCCATCCAAGGTTCTTGTTGAGGCCGGCAGGCACACGCGCTCGGCAGAGGCGCAGGCAAGGTCTTGAATCGCGCGGTCAGCGTCTTTGAAGCTGGTTTCAGCCAGCTGGGAACTTGTTGAGAACATATCTTTGACAAATTTGATGCCGAACGCGAATACAACAATGGCGATGGTGAGCATAACGAACATATTTACTGATAATTCCATAGCGCGCTTGTTCATAGTCATGTTCACCGAGCGTCACGTTTATGCGTGGCGTACAATCTCGAACTCTTTCACGATAATGATCATGAAGATGACGAGAATAACGGCGCCGCTTACAAACAGCAGCAGGGCATCCTGCAGCGCGGCAAAGCCCTTGGTGTAGAGCTCGTACATGCCGGCAGCCATGATCAAGAAGCCAAGCCACAAAAATTTGTCCAGCACGAGCTTCATGATTTTAAATTCCTGCTCTGAAGTGAGGCGTCGTTTCATTGGTTCACCGTTTCATCTATTCGACTGATACAAAAAAGGATTTCTTGGCGTAGGCACCACCATTAAGCTGAAGGTTACAAGAGTGCGTTGTCCGGTCAGCGGTTGATGGAATTGAGATAATCATCTTCTGAACATCAATTTCTCCCTGTTTTAAATCGCGTGACGAAGGAAACGTCGTTAGCGCATCTGCTGGCAGCGACTCACCTTTCAGTGGAGTGCCACATTCTGCTGAGATAGTGTAACTGTTCCCTGATTCTCCAGTTGTTTCCACATTTTTAATGCCAAAATAAATTTCTCGCGTTTCTCCGCGTTTGAGAGTGATATCTTCCTGGTTCAGCGTGAGCTTTGCAGAGGATGTCCGGAGTTGCTCAATCATCTGGTTCTTGATGTCTTCACCGACCTGCTCAAGCTGGCCGGTTGTTTTTTTGAAGAGTCCTTTCATGAATGCCAGCCCAAGGCTAAGCATGGTTATTGCAAGAATTAAAACAACAATCGCGTTGATAGAAAGTTCAAGTGCGCCTTTTTTTGAATGTCGAAGTAATGGTTTATTGAGGTTATACATGTAACCCACCTCTTTTTCTTTTCTATTTTAACTTCTTTTAGTTTATAAAGTTGTTGGTTTATTCTGTTTTATTGTTGGTTTATTTCACCACGATCTTCCCATTTTTCCGCGCAACGACAACGCGGTCACTGATCGTGTTGGTAAGATATTTTTCCGGCTCTTTCAACACCTCAAGAGCGTTTATCGTCGCGGCATCATCCGTGCCGACAACAACGAGCGCGGAAAAGCCGGTATCGAGTTGATAGGCACGAATCACTGCTTCGCCTTGCTGCGCACCGAGGAAGCATTCAGTTTCTGTGGTGCCAAATCCGACAATGTCAGCAGTGGCTGGATTTTCGCAGGGGCTGCCGATAACAATGCGGTTGCCGGGTTTCTGTTTATCCAGAGGGGAAATCACATCGCTTCGCTTCACGAGTTTCTTGAATGTTGTTGGATAGACATTCAGGAAGCCGAACAGTTGATAGTAGGGTGCCGTGATAGTAAGTGTTGATTGATTCTGGCTGTCCGCATCCGTGAGCGCGGCGCTCATTCCAAATTCAGTCATGCCTACGGAGGTATCAGTCTTGTTAATTTCAAGTGTGTGGTTGATGATGACATCAGTCCTGCTTGAATTAAATCCCGAGAGCCACGTGCCGCTGACGTCGGATACATTCACGTCGAGATGTTTGAACACCGGATCAAAGAATGGGCGGAAGTCAAGCTCGTCTCGACGCGTGTCTTCATACAGTTCGTTGGTCTGGTACGCAATGCGTGGCTCAAGAGAAGCGCTGAAGTTGAAGTCACCGCCGGATGAGGCGCGCAGGGTAATGCCAGTATCCAAAAAATCGCCATCACCGTTCAGGTCGGCAACAACGGCGCCGGTTGTTTCGTTGGTCACATTGAAGGTGAATGTTGATTTGCCAAGGTCAAAAAAGCCGAGGCCGGTGGTTGCGTCGTACGAAACTTCGTACGTTGGGTCGCGCTCGTTTTCTTGATGGTCAGGGTTGACTTCCCGCAGCGTGAGGATATTATTGAGCGCGTCAAGCGTATCATATGTCAAAAAGTATGATTGTGTTTCTGATTTCAGGAAGAAATATTCATTCTCGCCGATAGATTCGCTTTCATTGACCACGAGATCATAAAAGGAGCTTCCGCTTTTTTTGCCGTAGGACAGATTCGTGCATGCATCGTCAACACAGCTCACTGCATCAAAATCATACCACACACCATCCATGTTCTGCCATTTCAAGCGATAAGCATCTTTACCGCGCGGATGGAACAGGTACTCGAAGGTTTTTTGCTGGTCGCGAACCGATTTCAAGGGGAGAATGCCGAGATAGTCAAGCTCAAACAGATTCAGGAAGTTCCCTTTTTTCCCGAGCTCGATTTTTTCTGATTGTGTGCTCATTTTTCCCGAGCCGTAGATATCGTCAGACGCAAGGTATTTCAGCTCAATTGATTTGACCTGTACTTTGGCAAAATCATAGATGCCGTCGTCACGTGTGGTGACAATGCTCACATCAACGTTGGGCAGCTGCTCATTGTTCCATAATACGGTGGATCCGACAAATTCACCGAGTTCATTGATGCGGCTGGGTGATGTCGTGTTAGTATCAACCAGCTCAATGTTGTCGCCAAAATAAAATTCAACCCGATCAAGGCCATCTTCCTCGTTGCCTTCATTTTCAAGAATTTCATGGACAGCAATGCTGCGGTTGTGCGCCGCAGGAATAATGCTGGATTCGTCGTCAACCATTGGTTTCATGCGCTGGCCGTTGATCTCAAATATCGTGTTGTTAGCGTTGATGAACACCGGCTTGATGGTCACGTATTCGCCGTCAATGTCATACGTTCGTTCCTGTCCTTCAGCAAGCACATCCTTGATGCCGCCGACCAGCGTGAGGGCAAGCGAGTATTGCGCAAGGTGGTGTGCGTCAATGAGGATGTATTCTTTGCCCCACAAACTGACCTCGGTGTCGGGCGTGGTTGTTGACTGTAGGCGGCCGCCGGTTGCAGTGATGCGGTTGACTGACTCAAGCGCTGGCAAAAATGTAATTTTGTAGCGGTAGGTTTCATTTTCCTGTTTCACAAAAAGATACGGCCGGGGAACGCGGTCGTTATCTTCTGGATCAAGGCGATACTCGACACGGCCGCGCGGCATGAACAATGTTTCCGTGTACTGGTAACGGTCGTAGAGGTTTAATTGCGAACCAATGCATAAGAGCGTCAGCTCGTGGCATGAAACGCCCGGCCATTCGCCATCAGCGCCGCCGACATAGTCAACGCCGATTTCAAGCTCATCGCTCTCCGCAGTTTCAGTCGGAACAAGTTTTTGGTTGAGGTCAAGCGCAGCAGCGCGAAGAGTGTCTGATGCGTTGGGAGAGACGATGATAAAACCATCGAGAAGGTGCGAGTCAGGCTTGAAAAAAGCGGAGGGGTAGGAAGAGAGAGAAAGAGGTTCTGTTTTTTTGGCTAGACGCAGAGAAGGAGGAGCTGAAACAGATGGTGATGAGGTAACGCCAACGCCATAATCAGCGAGTTCCGACAGAGTGTTGGATGATCGCGGCGCAATGGGTGTCGAGGAACGGGGCACAAGCTCAACAACAAGAGCGACTGACGTAACTAAAAGTACGCAAAGCAAGCTACCTAAAACTACCCAAAGGTACTGTTTTTTCATGTTACCTCAATTCTCAAAGGTATCAGAACATATTTTGGTAAGATTTGTTTATAAAGTTAGTGAAGAAAAACCTGAATATTTCGATATCTTTATATACATTTCATTAGTTATAGAGCCTATGGAAAAAAATTATAATTATACCGTGTTGATAGAACAAGATGAAGATGGAGTGTATGTAGCAAAAGTTCCTGACATTCCCGGATGTTATACACAAGGAAAAACAGTTCAGGAGGTATTAGAGCGAATTAAAGAAGCTATTGAAGTTTGTTTGGAAGCAGAAAAATCAGAACAGTATCAACCATTAAAGTTTGTAGGCGTCCAGCAGGTTGAGGTTACTTCTGTATGAGCAAGTTAGTTCTTATTTCTGGAAAACAGATGTGTAAATTGTTGGAAAAAATAGGGTTTCAAAAAATATGCCAAAAAGGAAGCCATATTCGGTACAAACACCCTGATGGCCGCCTTACTGTTGTTCCCGTACACAGTAACGAAGATCTGGGGAAAGGGTTGTTGAAAGAAATTCTAAATCAGATTAAGATGGATAGAGACGAGTACGAGAGATTAAGAAGAAAAGTGTAGATTTACCCAACCGTCCCTGTATCAAGCTCAACAGCAATATCTCCGGATTTCGTTTTCAGCTTCTTATTCCCATAGAACACTTTTTTATTTTTCACCACGAGCGCCGCCTTAAAAAATTCGTCAATGGTAAGCTCGCGTTTGGGCGTTGATTCAATCCCGTCAACAACAATCGCATCGCCAGGCATAGAATTTTTCGGTGCTTCAAGAATCCGCACAATTTTCTTGCCACCCGTTTCTGTGCTTTCTTTGCTTCCTGCCAACAGCATTCCATGGCTCATCTCGCCACGCAATTTCGCCGGCGCAAGGTTGGCAACAACAACGACCTTTTTGCCGAGGAGTTGTTCAGGTGTGTAGTAATCAGCAAGCCCTGAGATAATCTGCACCTTTTTCGGCCCGAGATCAATTTGTTCGATGTACAGCTTGTCGGCATTCGGATGGCGACGCACGTCAACAATAGCCGCAACACGAAGGTCAACAAAGGATAAAGGATCAGACTCTTTTTTTTCTTTTGCTCCCGCTTTTGATTTTCCCTTGAAGCGTTCCCTAAATCCTTGAATTTCTGGGTCTTCGAGTTTTCTGAAGAGTGGCCGTGGCTGATTTATTTTGTGCCCTTTGTTCAGCGGCTGTTTCAGCGCAGAGTCCCAAACAAATGGTTCTTTGTCTTTCAGGTTCAGCTGCCGGAAAATCTCACGGGAGGTAAACGGCAAAAAGGGCTCGGCAATAACCGCAAGGTCGCGTACCATGTTCACGCAAATGTTAAGCACGGTACCGCAGCGTGTTTTTTCTCCTTTTTTCAGCAGCGTCCACGGTTCATTTTCTTGGAAGTATTGATTGCATAATTTTGAAATCGCCATGAAATGGCGCATCGCGTCTTTCAGCTTGACGTGCTGGAGCAAGTTGGTGAGAACATCAATCTCACCGTCGATATGGTTGATGAATGCCCGGTCTTTGTCAGCGAGCTTTGCATCAGGAACTGTGCTTTCAAAATATTTTTCAAGAAACACCAGCGTTCGGTTGACAAAGTTTCCGAAATTGGCGAGCAGTTCATGATTATTTTTTTCCTGAAAATCATTCCAGTTAAATTGGGTATCTTGTGTTTCCGGCCGGTTTGTCAGAAGATAATACCGCCAGACATCCGGAGGGACGCCGGTGCTCATCGCGTCGTCGCCGAATACACCACTTCCTGAACTTTTTGAAAATTTGCCGTCTTCGTAATTGAGATATTCAGTGGAACTGATGTGGTGGAGCAGATTCCAGTCATCGCCCGTGCCAATAAGCGAGCCGGGAAAGAGAATGGTGTGGAACGGAATATTATCTTTTGCCATGAATTGGTATAAATGAACATCGTGTGCCTGCCACCAGTTTTTCCATTCGTTTGCAGGTTTGTTTTGTTTGGCAAACTCATGCGCGGTGATTGAGGGATAGCCGATGGGCGCATCGAACCAGACGTAAAACACTTTTTTTTCAAAGCCCTTCAGTGGAACCGGCACGCCCCAGGTGAGGTCGCGTGTGATGCACCGTTCTTTGAGCCCTTCCTTGAGCCACGCGTTGGTCACGGTGATTGCGTTTGACGACCAGAAACCATCAATGCTCTGCTTTTTGACCCACGCGGCAAGTTTTGGCTGCAATTTTGCAAGATTAACAAAAAGGTGTTCCGATGTTTTGATAATTGGTTTTGACGTGCAGACCTTGCAGGTCGGATTTTTCAGTTCAGTGGCATTGAGGAGCTTGCCGCAGGATTCGCACTGGTCACCGCGGGCGCGCGAATAATTGCAGTGCGGACAACTGCCTTCGATGAACCGGTCGGCGAGAAATTTTTTGCAGTGTTCGCAAAAGAGCTGTTCAACATGTTTTTTAGTGATGTAACCGTTTTTGTTGAGCTTCAGAAAAATGTCTTGCGTAATTTTGGTGTGTGTATCCGTCGATGTTCTGCCCAGTGTGCAGTCAAAGCTGCAGCCGAACCACTCGTAAATCTGTTTGTGGATGGCATAATATTTGTCGCAAATCTGTTTTGGCGTAACGCCCTCTTCCAATGCCTTTGTTTCAGTTGCGGTGCCGTGCTCGTCCGTGCCGCAGATGTAGAGGGTTTCATGGCCGGTGCTTCTGCAGAAACGGGCAAACACATCTGCCGACAGCACACAGCCGATTATGTTGCCGAGATGCGGGACGTTGTTGACGTACGGCAGCGCGCTGGTGATAAGGATTTTTTGGGGTGCTGACGCTTGCTGTGCTTGCTTTTTCGCTGGTTTTGTTTTTTTTGCCTTGCTCGCTGTTGTTTTTTTCCGCTGCGCCATGAAATGGTAAAAGTGAAGAAAGAGTATTTAAATGTTGATGATTTTTTATGCTGGGATAACAGATTTACCCATCAATCCTCATCAGCCGTATCGTCGTCTTTCTTTCCTTTTTTCTTCTTCCCAGCGGCAAGTTTTTTCGTGATGCCAATTTTCTGTCCGCAACTCGCGCAGGGAAACACAACCGCCTTGACGCCTTGGAATGAAACGCGATTGAATGGCACACTTGCTTCTCCTGCTTTTCCACAGCTGGGACAGGTGTATTTGACATCGCAGGTCAGCGTCGGCTCATAGTCGTCTTTAGGAACAGTATGTTTGCATGCAGGGCACTGATATTCTTTTGCGCGGATTTTGATATGGCCGTCATCGGCTTTCGGCTTGTGCATTTGCTCCTTGCCGCATTTCGGGCATGCTTTGCGAAGCACCCACGCCATTGCTTTTCCCTTGCCGTTGTCGAGCAGGCGGCGGGTAAAGTAGACACATTCATCCATTGATTCTGGTTCGCGGAGAGCCATACGTCCACCTCTTATGAAGATGCTGGAGCTGCTGAAGCAGCCTTGAGTTTTGCTGACCTCACTGGTTCAGTCAGCAGCTTCCATTGTGAAGGAAAGACAATACTTGAAGGGTTGATAAAGAGATCCTTGTGTTTTGACTGGTCAAAATTCACAAAGATTGAATCACGCGATTTACCCGCTTTGTTATGCAGGTCAGTGTTGCAGTATTCATTGATAATTGCTTTGTTGACCTTGAGCTGGTCCCATATGAGTTCATTGGGTGAATAATAAAATACTGGCTTTTGGTCCCCGACACCGACAAAAGGCACCGCAGGGTTGGTATTGCCGGTCAATAATTCGTCAAGATAATATTTTGCTGTTGCAGCAGTTTTTGCCGATTGGTTCAATGCGTCGATTGAGGCAAACAGGACGGGCTGTTCACGGCAGTAAAATCCGTCTCCGACAAGACCCTGCACGCCGGATGCGTAGGCGAGATGGAATTTTTCCTGTGATTCAATCATTTTCATGCGCGCATCAACAAGAAGCGCGCCCAGCTGCTGCGGTGTTCTGCTGTCGGGCGCAAGAGCAAAAACTAATTCAGGAGTTATAGAGCTGACTGGATCAATTTTTTTTCGTAGATCCTCAAGATCGCGTTTGATGTGGGGAATTAATTTTTCATCAGCCATCAGGCCGAAAAGCGCCTCTTGTTTGAATGAGATTCCATATTTGTCATCAATAAGGACAATGGCGCCAAACATATCTTCAAACGTGTTCAGTGATCCAAAGTTGAGCGGCTTGTTGACGTCGATATTAGTAGCATTATCTTTTGTTTGGTACACGCTGGTACCATTGTGCTGATAGAGTTTCAGACAGCCGGAAAGGAGCAGTGGAACAAGTACAAGAAAAAGGCCGATGCGTTGTCGTGACATATTCATACAAACACCTTGGATAATTTGAACCTTGGATAATTTGATTGTACAGCTTAGCTCAATTTTTTGACTTCAATACTTATTGCAGGAGCCAACACGCGGTTGTACCGTGGGCATTGCTTGAATGGAATTTTGTTTTTCTGGCAATACTCAATCAATGCCGATTGCTCTGCGGCGCTTGAAAAAACTGCCACCACATTGATAGCAACGCTTTGCCGGTGAATAATTGTATGATGAACAAGGTCGCTTTTTATGTTTTGTGCTTTTGCACTTAAAAAGGCGACGCGGCTTTTTAAGGCGGTGAGTTTTTGGAGGAGAAGCGCAGTATCAAAAAGTGGTTGCACAAGACGCACTGTCGGTGCAAATTCTTCGGCGAATTGGGTAAGATAGTTTTCTTTGCACGACAAACAGCCGCCGGTGCCCACATTGACCAGCTTGTCCAGGCCAAAGCTGCACACTTTGATGTCGCTGTCATACGACGGAAGAAACCCGATGCTGCCGGAGATGTCTTCAATCACAAGGCAGTTATTTTTTTTGCAGATTGAGATGATGTCTTCCATCGGCTGCTGCACAAAATAGCCGCCGAGGCTTTGGATGAGAATGGCTGCAGCGGTTGTTGATGTTATTTTTTCTTTCAAATCAGCGAGGTCGATGAGGCCGTTGTCGGTTTTCACCTCGACAATGTTGAAGCCGAGCAATTTTGGCAGCGTTTGATAGGACAGCCAACCGGCTTGGTCGGGAATGAGAATGGTTGGGTAAGCGGCAGTCGGTTTTCGGTGTTCGATTGATGCGCATTTCACTATGTGCAGCGCTAACAAAATCGCTCCATCGCCGCGATGGGTGAGCTGAATATGGGAATGGCTGGTAAGAGATTTTAATTGTTCAATAACGCCGTGCTGTTCCATAGCCAGCGAAAACAGGGCAGGGTTTTTAAACCTTTCTTCAAAAACATTTTAAAAGACTGGTAGTATACAACGAGTATGATCCGCAAACAGATGCGCAGCAGGACAAAGAGGTTTCTCAGCGCAGCAGGGCTGGCAAGCATTGTGCTTGGGGCGCCGAGCGCCTTAGAGTCGCTGCTTACCTACAACCTGCGGGCAGCCGTACTGCCGGGCTTGTTTATTGTCGGCGGCTTGCTGCTTATCAACATGGTTGTTCGTGAACAGCTCCCCACGACGCACCGGCGAAAAAAAGGAATCTTTTGGTAAATGTGTTGTAAAAAAAACTGCATCAGCTATCACGAAACGGATAGTGAATTGATGCATAATTGGTGGTGTGTAGTGTGTCAACAGCCACTACAAAAACGGGTTCGCATTGTAAACAAAGTGGGGGCAAGGAAAAAATGTGGTCTGCACATTCTGATTTTTCTTGAAGGGCGAAAAACCGGCGCCGGTTTTTCGCCGCGCGGTTTTTTCGTGACCGTGCTACTGCATCGGTTATTTCCTTACCAGTTCATTCCTTGCCGTTACCGTCGTGACATTGGCTGATGCAGAAACACACCACCCACTACACACCATATCGGCTGATGGAGATACATGCACATTAAAAAATAATCCGGGAATCGAAGAGTTTAAATAACCTCCAGTACGCTGGTGTCCAATGAAAGAAAACTACTACGACGCCATCGCCGCTGGCTATGAAGAACTGCACCGTGACGAGCAGGAAAAGAAAATTGCGCTGGTCAAAAAATATCTTAAAGTAAAACAAACAAACCTGCTTCTTGACGTCGGCTGCGGCACCGGCATAACGTCGAATTTTCCGTGCGATGTGGTTGGACTTGACCCGTCGAAAAAACTGCTGGAACGGTTCAACGCGCCGCTCGCGAAAAGCGTGAAAACAATTTGCGCACCGGCAGAGAAAATGCCGTTGCCCGACAAGAAGTTTGATGTTGTTGTGTCAATCACCGCGCTTCAGAATTTTGACGATGCAGAAAGAGGGATTAAAGAAATGTGCCGCGTTGGAAAGAAAAACGCGCGCTATGCGATTAGTTTTCTGAAGAAGTCGCCAAAGAAAGAAAAATTGGCCGTGCTGATACACAAATATTTTGTGGTGACGAAAGAGATTGAAGAGGAGAAAGATGCCATATTTTTTGGTCGAAGAAAGGGGAAGATTTAAATATTCTAAAGCAGCACCCGAGAGATATGAGAACGTTTACTGCACTACTGGAAAAAGAAGAGGATATGTATGTTGCCACCTGCCCTGAAGTAGGGACGGTGAGCCAAGGGCATACCATTGAAGAAGCTGTTGCAAACCTGCAAGAAGCAACAAAACTGTACCTTGAAGAATTCCCGTGCAAAGAAACAAAGCGCCCGCTTCTGACCACATTCGAGGTAGCTGAAGTTGCGCATGCTTAAGAAAATTTCTGGAAAAGAATGCATCAAAATTCTATGTAACAAATTCGGTTTTGTGATGGTTCGCCAGACTGGAAGCCATGGGATTCTTAAGAAAGAAACGCCACAAGGAGCAGTCGGAACAGTAGTTTCATTGCACAAAGAATTAAAGATTGGAACGCTTAAGGGAATTCTCCGGCTTGGCAAAGTCGAGGAAGAAGATTTTGCAGAATATCAATAAATGAGTAAGCTGATTTTCTTTTGAATTAGAGAATAGCAGAAAATTTTTAAATGCACCTTCACTGCTATTGGTAATGGATGGAACAACAATAGCAGATGCTGCACAAAGTGCTGTTTATACCGCAGGCACCCTGGGGAGCTTGTATTTATCATTGAGATATATCGTTAAACCGATGATAATTTCGATTGCCCCGATTGCATCTATTCTTGAATTCCAGAGAGACCTGTATACAACAGCAGTAACAGAGAGGGCACGAATTGCCATAGAGTTAGGTAAAGCAGGAAGATCTCCTAAGGATATTTCAGATATTTTGGACGCAAGTGTTCAGATACCGGTGATCGAACACGACGCTATTCTTAAGCAAGAAGTTCAGCAAAGGCAACCCGTTGCTGAAACCCCAGTAAGCTGATTTTTTTCGAAAGAAAAAGGTAATCCTTCTCATCAACAACTGATTACATATCGCTTCTTTACCACCACTATCTTTTTAAGTCTCGCACACACAAAATTAATTTTAATGGCTCGACTTTCAGTTGATGATATTCAAGACCACGCATGGGAATTTCCCAAGTCCGACAATCCGTTTGAGCTTGCTCATGGATATGGGCCTAATGTCCATATACTGAATGACCCCCTCCTTCTCGCAATGATTGCAAAAATCGGCCATCCCCAGACCGATCAGTCATCGGCACTGCGTGCGCTGGGTTATTTTTATCAAGCCGCGATGCACCACGTCGTGCGCAATGAAGTTGGCACGAATGATAGTGATATAGAAACGCGAATGTCGGCACATGATCCCGACCACGCGCGGTACACTGGCCCCATGCCCAGCGATGAGCACGGCATAGTTCTCGTTTCCATCCTGCGCGGCGGCGCGCCGGCAACAGAAAAAGCAAAAGAGTATCTTGCGTTCGCAACCGGAAGGCCTGTGCGCACCGATTATATCATGGCAAACCGCACAACTGATGAAGGGCACCACGTCACTGGCTGCGCGGTTTCTGGAGCAAAACTTGCGGAGAATCCATCGGTTGACTCAAAAATACTCGTTGTTACCGACCCTATGGGGGCGACCGGCGGCACAATTCTTGGAGCGCGCGATTTATACACGGGGAAATTGGGATTGATGAATGCAAACTTTCCGCTGCCAGAAAGAGTAGGAACATACGACAGAATGGTTGCGGTGCACCTCATCGTTGCGCCGGAATATCTTGTGCGCATGGAGAAAGAGTTTCCTGACCTTCGAATTTACGCAGGCCGTGTTGACCGGGGCTTGAGCCATCCTGACGCCTTGAAAGCGCCTCCCGGCACCATGCGAAGTTTGGAGCGTGGGCTCAATGACCGCCAGTATATTCTTCCCGGCGCCGGCGATTTGGGCGCGGTGTTTTCAGGCGAGTAGAAACCGGGAATAAAGAGTAAAAAAATATAAAAGTATAAAAAATAATAGAAATAATATATATCTGTATTCTTCAATCACCGCAGCAACAGGATGAACAGGATTCTGATTCCTTGCTCTCTGTTTTTGCTGATGATGCCTTTTTCTTCTTTGCCATAGTGATCACCAAAGTTTGAAAAGATGCGCTGGTATTTAAAGTTGATTCCGAGCGCAATATTTAAATATCATCAACCCTCTGATGGTCAAAACGAGGTGCATGGTGAAAATCCGCGAGCTGTTGGCGACGATTATGCTGGCATTCAACCCAGCCAAGTATGACGTCCTCGCCGCCCAGAGCAAGCGAAAGGCGATGTGGTACTTCTGCTGTATGGTATTTCTCGTTTTTATCATCACGTCGGTGCTGATGGTTCCCAACCTGCTTACCCTGCCGCAGTATTTGCACGAGGAAATTGCCAAGTTTGACCAGCTGAAGCTGAATGTGGAGTACCAGCAAAAAGAGCCGGTTAGGATTACACAAAATATGCCGATTCTTACTGTTGACACGATTAATGAGCATACTGATATCGATGAGGGAACCGTGCTGATAACCAAGAACGCAATTTTCTATCGATTCCTTCCATTCGGGCCCGGCACAAAAATAGTTACCGGCGAAGAAAACAGCCTGCAAGGCGTTAATGTTATCTTGATGATTTTGTTTGTCGCCGCACTGCCGGTGCTGCTCATTGGTGTATTCCTGTACGGCCTGATAAAATATTTGTTGGTTATCATCCTTGCCGCATGCATTGGATTGGTTGTTGCACGGTGTGTGCACTACGGCCTGACATTCAGAGAAGTATTCAACATCAGCATGTTCGCCGGCACACCGCTGGTGGTGCTTGGCCTGCTGACAAAACCATTTATCCCGTCGCTGGGTTATCTTGAGTATGTGATTTTCTTGGTGTATTTCTTCCTCGGCTGCATCAAAGTAGGTGACTTTGAGGAAGTAAAGCGGCGTTCCCAGCGCAGTGGAAAAGACCATGAGTTTCAAGAGTACAAATAGGATACATGAGCACCACAAACTTTTTAAAAACAAGTAGGTGCAGGGAAATAAAAGTGGTGATTGATTTTGTTGGATGTTGAAAAAATTCAGCGCGTCGGCAAACTGGCAGGTGAACTTCTTAGCAGTGGCATGGCCAAAGACAGCCAAGACGCCATGCGCAAGGCAGAAGACATGCTTCTCAAGCGCCAAGATACACACTTGGCCAGCCCATTTATGGATAATTCGAATTCTCACGAACAACAACCAATGAGAATAAAAAAAGAAGAGGATGTTGATTACAGCATTATTATCCGCAAGTTTACCAGCATGGTGGACGAGCAGAAGCGCGAAGTTGAAACGCTGAAAGCAATGATTTCTCAAATGCAAAAAGAAGTTCAGGAAATAAAATATGCAGCGCCACGGCGGTATGAAACTCCTCCGCAAACCATGCAAACAATGGCACCGCAAGAAACAAGCGCGCCGGCATCGTCTTATGTTCCTCAACCACAACCATTAACTGGCTTTGGTGAGAACGTCGCGGTGAGCAGGTCGGTTCCGACGTCAGGCGCACCGACACGAGGTAGTGTTCCCATTATCGGCCCTGATGGCAAGCCATTTGCAGTGCAGCCGCGCATCGGCGGCGGAGATAATATTCCAACGGTCGGCAACAATCCGCGAAGCGGCGACTACAAATCATCCGATGTTTCTATTGAGAAATTTTTCTATTCTGGCTCGAAGAAGAGATAGATAAATAAGATAGATATAAAGGAAGATTTATAAATATGCTCTTCTGACTGAGACGTATGAAAATGAACTGGATGAGCCTCTTTGTACTGGTTGTACTAAGTGTTTTTATCAGTGTGTTCTTGTCTTCGGCCATAGTTGCTGCTGAAGAACAGGCGAGTATTCAGACACCCAACAATCTCCTTGAAATACAAGAGGCAATTGGTGCGGTACGAGCGGAACTCACTGCCGATGACCTTTCAGCGTTAACTGGCGGATTATTCAAAACAGCGCTCGGCAATTCTGAGTATCATCAATTTGTGCGGTTTAAAGCCGAAGAAGGTGAAGAAACAATCAATTCAGGGGCTGTTGTCTTTGCCACAAATTCCCAAAACGTCACGGGTGATTATCTTTTTTTCGGCGCAAACACCACCATTCTTGAATATGCACTTGTGTTTGATGACGGCATAAGCAGCAAAATCAGTGCAGGTTCCGCAGAAGATTTTGTTGGAAAAAAATTAAATATTCTTGGGAGCACATACACCATACAATCGGCAGCAGTTGATGGCGAAGAAGTGACCATATCTCTTGCCCAAGACAATACCACTCTCCAGTTTTCTGATAGCTCGTTTGCAGATGCTGACTTTTCAAATCACCCGTTAGTCAACAATCAAGAGATTGTTGATGGAAAAGTAAAAATTGAAGGATTTCGAGATGGTGATGTACTAACTATCAACTCTTTACGATATCGTATAACACCATCCTCTGATGTGTATGTCGTTCCAGGTCATGGAATTAAAGAATATCTCTCACAGCCAGAAGCTTTTTTAACAGATAATTGGGATATCCAATATGATGGATTAACTGATACGGGCGTATCAATTGTTCGGTTCAACTCCAAGGGAGATAATGCGTATGACCTGCAGTTTATGAACACTGAAGGACTTGAATATGATGTCCCTTTTGTTGACAATTCAGGAGATTCACTCTCGCAAGCGTTTAAAATGGGTGATGATGATAATGACCTTGTCGTCTTTGAAGGAAAGCTTGCAGAAGATTCAGTTGACGGCAGACGATTTACCACTAATCATCCCGGCTTTGATACTTGTGGAAATTTTTTCCCGATTGATGACCAAGACTGGTTTATTCTTACTTCTTCGAATGGCATAACACATATCTTACGTTATGAACATATAGATGTAATAAATAAGACACTCAAATTTACTGACGACGCAGGACCTGAATATAGTTTCAATTACACTACCGAAAACCTCCCTAACGAATGTATTCTCGGAAAAACAAACATCAGGTTTGGCAATACGTCTTTTACCACTTACATTTCGAACGGAAATCAGGGCGCAGGCGATGCCGGCATTGGAAAATATCCTCTGATTGTAGATATGAATGAAGATGGAAAAATTGACTTCAAACAAGTTCCTATCCGCGTGCAGGGTGGCGGGTTGCTACGGCTGTGGAATGTTGATAATCTTGCTTCACATTTTAACTACCCGTCAAATAACGAACAGGAAGACATAGAGAAATATCTTAATCTTTCAGCAGTGCATAATGGTGGTTCTAATCATTTTGGAGAAACCTATCTTCGTGCTAATACAGACTCTCACGGCCAATTTGATGCGTCTATAATCACGGTGGCTGATGCCAGTGAAATGAGTGGACAAAAACCTTCTTTTGATGGTAACGGTGTCCTCGATACTGGAAAAGATGAGATCATAAACATTACTATCTCTGGCGTGGCTGGCAACAAAGTTAACTTGAACGTTTCAAGCCCTCAAAAAGTGTATGATCCACCCAGATATCCCTTGCAGGTTACTTTACTGGAACTATTCCCCTTTTTTAATGAATCATTGATACAAGGAATGTCGACATACGGATTATTTTTTGAGCAAACAGATGAATCAAGCACAAACGATGCAAACGATCTGACTATCGAATATCCATTAAGCCAGCGTGGTGGAAATGTAAACATCGTTATGAATGATACTCTCATAAACAATATTTGCATCATCGCGTTTGAAGAAAATGAATATGTATCGCCCTGTGAAAGTTTGAATCTTTCAGAATATTCGGACCATCCAGTCACCGGCATGACAATAACGGTTGAAGGATATGGCATGATTGATTTCGGCAATTCAAGTTTAAATCTGACAGACTCTGATCCGGATTTGTATCTGAATATTCTTCCGAATAATATAACTCTTCAAAGCACAGTGCTTAATGTTCCTGCCACGCTTACCCTATACGATCTTTCATTTGTCAATCCAGAAATACTCGTCAATGGACAGCCATGCTCCAGCAATGAATGTGTTATCTTAAATTACACTAATGGAACGCTGGTCTTTTCAGTGCCGCACTTTTCTTCGTATTCTGCTGGAGAAAAACAGCCAGCGCCACCTGCACAAAGCACCTCATCGATAGGCGGAGGCGGTGGGGGCGGAGGAGGCAGTAGAAAAAATACACAAGTACCGCAACAAACAAATCAGCAGGTTCAATCAACTACACCAGTGGTCTCAGTTCCTGTCTCTGTTTCACCGTCTGCCCTTCAAGAACAAATTTCTGAATCTCCTGCTGAAACAGCATCTCAAGAAGAATCACTCGGACTCAACCAAGAAGCAGACGCAGGACTTTCCGGCGTGACTGGAGCAGTGACTGCTGATGTTTCTGCAAGCAACAAATCGGCGAAGATCAAGTCTATTGTTTCTCTTTTTATAGGAGTAGCATTACTCTATGGGTTTTTCAAATTGAAGGAAAGAAGAAGTGACCAGATTAATAAACACAACAAAGAATTAAAAAAGGAGTAGGATAGTAGAGTAATAGTACATCAAAAAAAAGAGGTGCCCCATGGCCGGCTATGAAGATTTTGTTCATCTTGAGTATAAGCCAAAAGAGACTGACCTTCTTGTTAGCTTTCAGGTGCATGTGCCGTCATGGGAAACCGTCAAGCGCAGTGTGGGCGCAGTTGCGTCAGAAAGTTCTGTCGGAACATGGGCAAGTGTCGCTGGATTAAAATATGAGCATGTCAAAAAAGTTGCCGGACGAGTGTATGAAATAAAAAAGCATGGAAACGCCTACTGGGTAAAAATCGCGTATCCGCAAGACCATTTCGAAGCAGGCAACATGAGCCAGATTCTCGCAAGCATTGCCGGCAATGTATTCGGCATGAAAGCAGTGTCCGGCCTCCGATTGCAGGACATCCGCTGGCCAAAAAAGATTGTCAAGAGTTTTCCCGGTCCGCAGTTTGGCATTCCGGGCGTGAGAAAAATATTCAAAGAATACAAACGCCCCTTGATGTTGAGCGTACCGAAGCCGAAAGTGGGTATGACGGTTGCCGAGCATTGCGAAATTGGCCGGCAGATATGGAGCGGCGGGCTTGACCTTCTGAAAGACGACGAAAATCTGACGAATCAAACATTCAACCCATTCACCAAGCGCGTGGCACTGGCGCACAAAATCAGGGAAAAAATTGAAAAGCAGACCGGAGAAAAGAAAAGTTATCTCATCAACGTCACGTCAGGCACCTACAAAGAGATGGAAAAGCGCGTCAAGTTTGTCGCAAACCTCGGCTGGGAATATGTAATGATTGATATTATCACCGCAGGATGGAACGCTGTGCATAGCCTCCGCGAACTCTGCCAAGATTATGGCCTTGCAATTCATGCGCACCGCGCGTTTCACGGCGCGTTTACCCGCGTGCCAACCCACGGCTTTTCAATGCTGGCAACCGCAGAAGTCGCGCGCTTGTTGGGAGTTGATAATCTTCATATTGGAACAGCAGGCGTGGGAAAACTCGTCGGCAGCAAAGAAGAAGTGCTTGAGATACAAGAGCATATCACCAAAAATACTATTGCGCCAAATCACGCAACGCATGGACTGGGGGAAAACTGGCAGAATATGCGGTCCACATTTCCCGCATCGTCAGGTGGCCTGCATCCGACCATTCTTCCACCGGTGCTTGACCGCATGGGCACGAACATCATGCTGCAAATCGGCGGCGGCATCCACGGCCATCCGAAAGGAAGTTATGCAGGAGCGCGGGCAATGCGTGAAGCAGTTGAGGCATACATGGATGGCAGAAGCATGGAAGAAGCTGCAAAAACGTGCGTCGAACTGCGCCAGGCGCTGGAACACTTTGGATATATGCGGCCGCGGTAGACGTTCATCCAAATATTCTTGTATTCAAATTTTCAGCAACCAGCACAATCTTCTGCGCGTACGTCGCCGTATCTCCATTCGGCAATCGTCCGTACGGCTTAAGAAAACCGGTTGCCGACGTACTTCCTAATCCGGCATTGTAGGCGGACCACGCTGCAAGCACGTTGCCGTTGCGCGCTTTCAAACTGTCAGCAATGTACCGCGCCATAGAAGGAACCGCATGCGCACCGATAGTGCGTTGGTCAAAGTCATTCAAAAAAGCGCGGTCGTCTTCGTTGAAAATATCGCGACTGGAAATATTAGCTGCAAAAAAAAGTTTGAATTCCTCTTTTGCCCGGCGTGCTGCTTCTTCAACCGCGGGAATTTCTTTTTTTTCCCGCTGCGAGCCGTTTTTTTTGTAGGCGCGCAGGGTTGCAGACAAGGATTCATACTCGCGCTGTTTTCCTGCAAGTTCAGGAAGCTGGTACGGCGACCGATAGTGCTCGGAAAGATCGCCGGCGCACACGAGATTGAATGGCTTGTCACGCGCAGTCGGCGCGATGAATTGGGCAACACCGACGGCAAGTGCAGAAGAAACTGCAAATTCATAGAACAATGACTCGACATACAAGCCGGCGACAAGAAGTGCCGGGTCAACCGGATGGATTGATTTATTTTTTTGGCAGCTTTCGACGGCAAGGGTGGTGATTTCCTCAAGCCGCGCTTCAAGCGAGTATTTCACGTCGTAAAACGGCTGTTTCCAGACGCCGAACGGCTGATTTGGCGGATGGTTTTGTTTCAAAAAATCCATTGTGGCGCTGCGCAATTTTCGTGTGTACCACCAGCCGCTGACGCCGTTGGGCGGCTCATAATTTTTTGGAAGAAGAATCGTAACCGGTGATTCTGCAACAAAATGCAGGCAGGATGCAAGCGGCAAACTGCCAAGCACAGCAAGAAAACTGCGGCGGTCCATACTAAACAACAGGATGAGCAGTGTTATAGTTTGTTGTTGTGGAGCATGCTACAACACAGGTTTAAATTGAGAAGGGCAATGAATAAACCAATGCACAGCCACATTGCAGACGAGGAAATAGCTGAACGCGGAATAACTGAAACTTCAACCAAAAAAGAAAAAGGGCTGGTGCGAAGAGTTGCCACAAAAATAGGCGCGTATGTTCTTGCCGGAAGCATCGCTCTCGGCGCAGCGCTGGGCGTTGAACAGTTTGGAAGCCCGATACAGCGTTATGTGGGAAAAATAATGGTGGAGCACGAACAGGGAATTCTTGAACAAACTAATAACCGTGTCGCAAAAAAACTTGACGATATACTCGACCAGCTTAGCCCAGTACCGCTCAAAACGCTTGTACAACAGTATGCGCAGGAGCGAAGTGATGGAACAATAACACTGCTCGACCGCACCAAGACACCGTTTGCTGAACGCCCGCAGTATCAGGGAAAAGTGGTGCAGGACCGCACACGCGTAATCTGGAAATCTCTCGACGAAATTTCGCCGTATCTCGCCGCTGCAACCGTCGCGGCAGAGGACCGCCGATTTGAGCATCACGGCGCATGGGACCCTGCGGCCGCAATCAGCGCAGCAGCAGACATTGCAGCAGCAAGGGTGCAAGGGAAAAAAACATACCCCCGTGGCGCAAGCACCATAGCCATCCAGCTTGCTGATAACCTGCTCTGCCCCGCATGGAATCCACCGTACGCGTGCACGGCTGATAATAAGTTGGTGCACAAAATGAGGGAATGGCTGCTTGCCGCAAAAATTGAGTCCGTGTCATCAAAAAAAGATATTCTTGAAACGTATTTGAACAGTGCTTATTTTGGGTATGAACCAAGGAGCAAAGCGCATTTGGTCGGCGTTGAAGCAGCGGCACAGCATTATTTCGGCAAACAGGCAGTATCGCTTGACGCAGGAGAATCAGTTTTGCTGGTTGCGATGATAAAAAAGCCATCGCGGTATGGCACGCGGGCGTATGCAGATTTTTCACAGGGGAAATTGTCAACGGCTGCAGTAAACGGGCTTGTGCAGCGCGCGCAGTACGCAATTGAATCATTTGGTGAGATGAGCAGAAATGGAGAATTTCAACAGCCGTACTATGCAGCGATTAAACAAGACGATGTGCAGCGCATTATCGCACAGCTTCATTATCGGAATCTGCCATTTGTGCGGCCGACGCCGGCAACGCCGCGTGAGCGCGCGTATGAATTTGAAGACGTGGTGCTTCAGCAGCTCGAAAAACTAAAATTGCCGGCGCATGGTGACGTAACTATTGAAACAACGCTTGATCCGGGGCTGCAGGATTTTTCACGCGATGTGCTGCGCCGCTCCATTGAAAAAATACGCGCAAGCGGCGCGCCAAAGCCGGAATACCTAAACGGCTCTATCGTCGTCGTTGACACCGAAAATCAAGAACTTCTTTCCGTGGTCGGCGGATTGGGCATTGACCGCAACGATTATATCAACCGCGCCCTGCGACGCACGTCGGTTGGTTCTGGCTTTAAGCCGTTCATCACGTGGATGTATCTCGAGCAGGGCGGCCACATCACGGATACGTTCAAGGATGCGCCGAAAGTGCTCACGTACCAGTTCGCGCCGGGAAAAACAAAAACGTACCGGCCGGGAAATTTCAAGGGCCACTTCAGCTACCAGAACATCACGCTTGAGCAGGCGCTTGCCGAGTCAAAAAACACGATTTTTGCCGAAGTAAATTTCAACCTGATTCGTGATCTCGGCGCAGAAAAAATGAAACACGCGCTCAATATGCTCGGCATGGGACTTGAGCAGTACTGGCTTTCGTCGGTGCTCGGCACTGAAGTTGCGCCGCTTGATTTTGCCGGCGCGTTTTCAATATTTGCCAACGGAGGGACGGTGCATTTAAACGAGACCGGCATGGTAAACCTTGACCCGCTTAAAAAAATTGTGTACCATGATCCGACAACCGGCGCTGAAAAAATATATCCTGAAACCGGCACCGCGTATGCAGCAATAACCCCACAGCATAGCGAAACGCTCGACCACGCATTGAGAAAAGTGGTAGTGGAAGGCACGGGAAAAAGAGCAGATATCACGGGGTATGACATTCGCGGCAAAACAGGCACGGGCCTCGCCAGCTTTATGTTTGTCGGATACGAGCCAGCGCTTGACCGGCTCGTGCTGGTGCAGTTCAGCTCTGACGAGCCTGCAGCAACCGGCCGGCTGAAATTAACGGGCGGTGAATGGGCTGCGCCGGCGGCAAAAGAAATATTCCAGTATATGATTGACCATCAGAAGCAGAGTTAGTTTTTGCCGTTGGTGTTTTTAGTTGTTGTTCTTGCTACACTATAAGTTTTTATCACTGGCAAAACCACAGAAAAGAATGGCACACCAAACACATCATTCTTTGATCGGGCGAATCGTCCGCTGGGGAAGTATCACCACACTGGTAGCCGGTGGCGCAGTGGGAACGTATATGCTCGTTGCAGAGACACCGTTTACCGAGAATATTTCTCTGGTGAGCAAAAGTTATGCCGCTGCAAAAATTGACACCGCGATTGGCTGGGGGCACCGCGCGCTCACGACTGACCCTGCCGAACTTATGGACGATGTACGCAGCATGGGAGAAAAAGTTGAAAAAGTGTTAAGAGAATACCGCGGCCCGATTGCAACCGGTGAATTTGACGGCGTACTTGAAAGCATTCGCGGCATGCTTGAAGACCAGCGCACAACAATTTCAAACTACCGAACGAGCCAGGCAAACCAGATTGCAGCGGAACGAGAACTCACGCAGTGCATCATTCAAGTTGACGCTCTTTCACAATTAGCGCATGCCGTCGATAAAGCGCGCGATACAGTGCCCGGATGCACGCAAGCGCTTCAAAATTATCAGAATGTGCAAAAAGCAGCTGCGCCAGCAGGCGAATCAAAAAAATTAGGAAAGCCAACAGCGCAGCAGCTTGCGGCTGAATCAAAACGAATTCAGCAGCAGGCAGCAGGGCTTGAGCGCCTTGCATCGTGCGCAGAAACAATGGTGACTGCGTATGGCGCGTTTGACGCGGCGCAGCAAAAACTCGAGCAGGCACAGCAAGGGAAGAATGCACACCAGCCAAAAGATATGTACGAAGCAGCATGTCTCATGAAAGGATTGGCTGTGTATGCTCCGGTTATGGAACGTAGAGAGCTAAACGGGCTTCTTGATACGCTGACCGGCCAGATGCGTGGATTTTACGACGGAGAATCGCGCTATGCCCGCGACCGTGACGCCGCATACCATGCGCTGAGTACGATGAATGTTGATGATGTTTCACAAGCGCGAAAAAGTATTGACGCGCGCGTTGAGGGAAGTGTGCGCATACGCTTCTTTGTTGAAGATGTGCAGGCGCTTTCGCGCATGCCAAAACAGTATCGTGTTGAAGCGGCACGGTTTCTTGCGGAGTCAGTCTATGCCTCATCGCCTGAAGAGGGCGAACAGCTTGCGCGCATGCTTGCCCCGAAAATGTCGTCGGCAGTTGTGCGCGAGATGGCAGCTGCATTGCCAGCAGAAGAACAGCGGCGATTGTATGGTGAGCTCGGCGCGCAACTAACGCCACCATCGACAAATACCGCGCCGTTCCAGCAGCCTCTGCAGCAACCGATGGGAAGTGCGCCGGGAAGTGCACACTATGACGCGGAAGACCGGCCAGCACAAACATACACACCACCTATTCCTGAAAAAGGATTTTTGCAAAGAGTGATTGAAAAAATATTGTAGAAAAAAACAAAAGAATAAGGAACGAAGAATAAGGAACAAGTAGAGGAGGGAGACTATGAACAATCGACGATTTCATGACCAAAAAAAAGCAGGAGGATATGTAACAATAAAGCGCGTGCTTACCACGGTAGGCGCAGCAGGATGCGTGTACATCGGCACATGGCTCTCGAGCCCGACGCTGAACGAATCACTCGAACGGGTAACAGCAGCGGCAACAGAAAGTGGCGAAGCAAGCGCCGCCGTTGGATATCGAGTTATGGACACGGCACTGCAGAGCTCAAAACAAGATGTGATAAAAGTGTTGGGGGACGTGCATGCAAAAGCGCCTGAAGCGTTTCAGCGATTTGTCAATCTAGCGTATGCAGTCAACGCGCTCAATGGCAGCACGCCCGGCCAGCTTGACCCGACACGATTGGGAAATGTGGTATTGGGTGAAGCGTCGATTGGCCAGCGTGATGGCACGATTTCTGTTGAATATCAACAGCCCGGCAGCGCGCCGCAAAGTTACGCAGTCCGCACATTTAATGGAGACAACGGGCTTGAGCTCGTGCTGCAGCGCACCGGACTTGCGCCTATTTCAGTTGGCCCGCCTGCACTGACCGTGCCAAATGCACCAATGTCGCCGGGAGTTGTGTACCAACAACCGCAGCAGCCTGCACCGTTGTCAAGTGCACCGGCACCGTATCACGCGGCGGCCGGAAGTGGAGCAACGTATGCGCCAGCACCATCGGTATCAGCAGCACCGATTCCAAGCATCGGCAGCTTGTTCAAAACAGTGACGCACTAATGAGCACCATGAACACCGCACCAATCGCAGAGACGCTGAATGCAACCGAACAGATACGTTCCACACTGTGGAACGCGCTGCAGCTCGAAGAGCCACGCTACACCATGGCTGACCGCGTTATGCTCGCGGCAGCATCGGTATTTGGCGAACGCGCATATCGGCGGATGGAACACGCAGTTAACCAGCAGCATGTTCCGGGTGTCATCGCTGACCTCGACCGGTTTGCGCATGATTTGAAGCGGGAACTGGGCAATGCGTACCGAGGAGGGAAAGAGGGAAGTGTTCAGTGCGAGACAGCGCGAGTTTATATCGCTTGACGAGCATACAAAAAATGATTCAAAAATAAAAATTCAAAAAATAAAAGTAATAAAAATAATTGAAAATAAAGCTTGAAAAAATAAAAGAAAATAAAACAATAAAAATGAACAATAAGAATCATTTTTCACGGAGGGAACGAACATGGCAGACAAAGATGGTAACGGAAAGGAAGGAACAGACCATTCTATTGATGAAAAAAATTGGGAGCAAATAGAGAAAGAGCTCCGCGCTGAAGGGGCATCAGGGACAGGAACAAATGGTGCTTATACAACGACGACACAGCAGCAAAACGGCTCAAATGGAACAGGCACGAAACGCGGCGGACTTGAAGGAGCAGTAAATGCACCTGACCTTGCACAGATGTACCATGTAAACGGCGCAGGAAATGGATCACAGAATCCGCTCACCGCAAAAGCAAAAGAATTGGGACTGCTTGAGGGCATTAACCTTCCCGGCACGCAGAGAGAATTAGATACTATGCAGAAACAGGCAGAAGAAACACCAAATTTTCTTGAGCAAAAAATGAAGTTCCTCGCTGATGTAAAGGTAGAAGATTATTACGGCACACTGGATGGGGCGCTGATCGGCGTTGCCCGAAGAATGGGAACGAAAGTATATGGAACAGTGCAAGGCTGGGTTGATAACCGGGTGAAAAAAGGACTTAAGGATATGGTTCGCTCAGACCTTGAAGAGCAGGCAACAAAATTACGCGCAAATGTTGAGCGATATGAAAAGATTTCTGGCGAGCTAAGCAAGGTTGGCGAGAAATATTCGCAACGGAGCATTGTTGGAAATGCCATGCTACAACAGGAAACCTACCCAAAAATAGCGGAGGGATATAAAGAGATAGAGCGGCTCAACAAAGATCTCGCAGCAGCAACACAATCGGGAGATTTCACGAAGGCCCATGCAGCACGCATGGAAGGGAACCGAAAAGAAAAAGAAGTTGCTGAACAAGAAAACTTTTATGAACGCCTTGATTTCCGCGTGAAGGCAGCAAGGACAGCAACCACCGCAGTGGAGGGGCTCATCGAGCGTGCTACCAGGTATTCAAGCATGACGCAGCGCTACCTTATGGCGGTTGAAGAAAAAATCTCAATGTTAGGAATGGTCGACGAGATTGCCGGCATCCAGTTTGAAATAACGCCCGCGAATCTTGAGAACCTCGACTTTCTGTTGAGCGACGCAGGAAACATGATCGGTGCAAGGGGCTGTGAAATCAATCACGCCATTCAAGCAGGTGGAGACCCGACACGGGGACCAGACTTGAAGCCGGACTACCTCGCAAGCGACGCAGAAGCCATGCGAACTGAAACGTACCGAAGTGATAGAAGGGCACGCATTGAGCGGCTCCACTCGGAACGCGTCAGCCAGTTGAATGAAGCGGCGGCAGCGTACGAGACTCCACCTCCATCGGCGTGATTCTTTTAGTTTTTATTTTTTTCTGTTTTTATTTTTAATTTATTTTTGATCTTGAGTGAGGAAAGTACCCCATGATGCCAGATGTGATACAAATTGACGGACAAGCGCTGCGCGAAGGCAGGAAACAGGCAAAGTCACGCATGCAGCTGTGGGGCTTTACAACACCACTACAGTATCATGTCGGTGGGAGAAACACAAAAGAAGATTTAGAAAAAGTAGTCACCAGCGCCGAACAAACATATGGGTTATATGAAGCAGTGATGAAAACACTGTTACCACTGAATCCATTGGGAAAAAGTGATGAGGTCATAGCAAAAAAAGCGCTTAATTTGTATGCATTATATGTTGGGTGCAGTGAAGGGCTCGAGGCGCTGGCGAATGGGCAGGATAGTGGCGCACATATTGAACGGCAAGCGAGTATCCCGATCGGCGAATTCGGATTTGGTATTGGAAAACCTGATGAATACCGCCCTGCGCTTGATAACCTGTTGAAGTATCACACAAAATTATTTAAAACTGGCACACCGGCACTGGCGCTGCAGAGAGAATTTTTGGCAGTGATGAAAAAAACAATTGAGCGTGAAATGCAGCAGCAGGCGTATGAAACAGTCACGGGGCAGCTTGCGGGAGTAACGCTCGCTGTTAACGAAAGAATGTACCGCGGCTTTGAAAATGGTATGCAGCCATCAGTCGAGGCAGCTCAGTCCCCTGAAATCGTTCAGCGCCTTTCGGTGAGCAAAAATCCGGGTGAAATCGTCGTCATTGGCAATGATGAGGCGCTGGGTGAGATGAGCGGGATGGTAAAACAGCTTTTGCTGTATGATCCGGCATCCCAAACAAATGTCGCATTTGAGGGAGTGAAGCCGGTTGCGACGCTGTTGTTCGGCCCGCCCGGCACGGGAAAAACAACTATCATCAAGCGGTTGTATGCTGAAGCACAGACAGCAGCTACGCATAAGGGCGTGCCTGTGCAATGGGTTAATTTTGATAACAGCTTTAAGGACATGTACCACGGCAATGATGTCAAAAATTTGATGCGGCGATTCGACCAGCTCAAGGATCCTCGAAAGATAAGCATTGGCTCGGTCGAGGATGTCGACAGCGTGCTGCAGGCGAGAAGCGCGCATGACGCGTCGCACATCGAATCGCAGGCGATTAA
Organism: Candidatus Woesearchaeota archaeon; assembly: GCA_030651375.1. Classification (NCBI taxonomy): domain Archaea; kingdom Nanobdellati; phylum Candidatus Woesearchaeota; species Candidatus Woesearchaeota archaeon. The sequence continues at coordinate 125,583 of JAUSFM010000003.1, forward strand.
TGTGTTTCTCAATGAGCTTGATGGGCTGCTGACGGAGTACCGCGGAAATTATATTCTGATTTTTACGACGAATCATGTTGAAAAAATGGATAGCGCGCTCATGAACAGGATAACGCAGCATTTTGAAATCCGCGGGCCGCAAACACCCGTTGAATACGCACAGTTGTTCCGGTATAAGATGGGCGATGCACTGCCGCGGGTCCAAATGGATAAAGATGGCTGGCAGGAATTTTGCAGGCGCTGCGTGGAGTACAGCTTTTCAGGCCGGGACATTGACAAAATAGCTGCGGTGGCAAGAAAGTATGTGGTTAACGCAGACGGCATAACGCCAGCGATACAAACGCTTCCACCAAATGAACAGCGCACAGCACTCGCCAAAATGCGAAGGCCGGTAGACGCAGGGTATATTTTGCACGAGGTTGATCAAAGGCATAACGCAAATAGGCATGCAGAGCTCCAAAAAAAACGCGCAGCTACCCAGCACGAGTATGAGTTTTTGGAAGCACGATATGAAGCACAGCGGCGATTTGAAAATGGAAGAGGAGATGGTGGAAATGGAAACGGAGTGCCATCCGCATACACACCGCTGTCGAACCCTGCTGCAGCGACGGATAGAACAGATAGGCAAACAGGAAATACACGATCCTGAGGTGAAACAATGCCTCTTGCCACAGAAGAACCAAAATCGTTTCAATCATCGTTTCTTCGCACGTGGAGCGATGAGCAAGCATTTCTCAAGGGATTGGATAGAAAATATGCTGGTCCCGTTTCTTTAGAAGAGGCAACTGCTGATCTCACGGTTGTTGAAGAATTGAAACGAAAATATGAAAACGCACGCACGGGAAATGTTTTTTTGTTGAGCAGTGTGCTGCCGTATTATGGGCTTCTTGCTAGGGCATTGAAGCAACACCCCCTGCTAACGACCAGTAATATACAACCAACCAACAACACACCACCTAAGGTACACCACCAGCCGTGTACCACCAGCGAAACACTACCTACCGCATACGACAAACCACACACCACGAAGGATACAGTATCGACAAAATTGAGCACGGACATCGCGCAACAGGAACTCCGCCGGATTGAAGAGATGAACCATGCATTCGACGCTGCATTGGAAGACATCGTCAAAAACCGGCTTGAGGAAACAAGGATGTTTGGCAGGGAAATTGACGCAGGATTTTTTTCACGCTACACCGCCGTCTTGTTTGGCGAGATGCTTGCGCAGGATTCATTGTTGAGCATTATTCATCAGTACGCGCTTGCGGATGTTCCTATTATTAATGTAAAAGGTTCAGTCATCGGCCGCACGGGCTTTAACCTCGCTTTTTTTGGCGCGCCGGGCACGGGAAAAACATTCGCGATTAAAGAAATGATTCTTGGCAATCCAGACCGGGGAGTGCCTGCGCATGGACTTGTTGGCAGAAACAGGTATTGTGGCGGCATGACCGCTGCGCGGTTTATTCGCATGGGAGAAGCGTATGCAGGACGGCAGTTTAATTTTATTGTGCCGGAATTCAATGATTGGTTTTCGTCAGGGCGATCATCGTCAGCATCCAGCATGACGGACCGGCTGAAGCTCGCGCTGGAGCATGGTGAGGTTGCGTATGAAACAAACCGCGAAACAATTGGGCCGTACCGATTCGATTCTTTTTTTAGTGTCAATTATAACACGAAAACAAAAACAGGCACAAGGGAAAAAAGAAAAAAAGACGAGTATACCGTCACCATCGGCGACCCGAACTTTGAGGCAATCGAAGACCGTATGCTCTGCAATCTGCAGGTGCAAAGCACGGAGCGGTATGAAGCAGTCGCTGCATCACAGGAACGGCTCGTGATGGGTGAAATTGATTTTTCATGCGCGCCGCAAATACAAGACCACCTCATGTTGGTATACGCAATCCAAACCGGACACCCGCTGGTGACTGGATTGCCGCACTGTCCGCAAAAGCCCGTGCAAATGACTTCTGCGTTTTATTCGACGATAAAAAAGGCGAGGGATTCGATTATTAGCCAGATACGGGAAAAAACAGGCGAGGAGAACCCGACAATGCCGTTTAGCTCCCGTCTTGAGTACCGGGCGCTTCAGCTTGCTGCTGCGCTGGCGCTGCCAGAGTATTTTTCTGAAGTCAGGAGCGCTACTGCAACAATTGAAATATCCCAGCGCGCCTACGATTCAGCAGTACAGTTTTTTGTTATTGAAGCAGCAGTCCGCAGCAAAGGCGTTGTTGATGTGCAGTACACGCTCGACGCAGTGCAGCAGAATACTGGAAATGGTTAGGTGAAAAAACGATGCAACCGAATGGAATGCCAAGCCCTGCAATGCGGTATCAGCCGACCCTGGTTGATAATTACCAACAAACAAAAGAGCGCATTGCACAGATAGGCAGGCAGTATAATTTTAGTGAGCATGCAGTTATTGATGATCTGCATCAGTTGAGGGCCGGCCTTGCTGACTTTCAGGCGAACAAGAGTATTTATGCGCCACTTCTTGACACGGATATCGCCGGGCGCGCAGAGAAAAATCTTGCCGATCTTGAAAAAGATTTGAACAGGAATATCAAAAAATTTCTTGGCAACCTGCATGCAACGGGAATCGCGTTCGCCCGGGCGTATCATGCAACGAGAAAATCAGGAGAACCAGATGAGAGCGAAGAAGCAAGGAAAAACGGTGCATCGTTTGCGCAGGAGTATCAAGCATTTGTCGCAAAAACAAATTTGAATGGATATAAGACAGATGCATTCTTGAAAATGTATGCAGTGATTCAAGCAGAAATATGCCCTGACACAGCCATTCAGAGAACCAAACAGCAGCACAGGACTACACAAACACTCGATGAGATTACCAACGCAGAAAATGAACTGAAAACCGGAGAGGAAGCAGTTTATCGACGGATAAAGGCGGCAAAAAGTGCGCTTTTCTGGACGTATGTGCCACTTGCACAATGGCGTTTGCTCAACGTGATCACTGCAGAAGCAAAGCATGAGTTCGCTGGAGCGCACGAAGAGCTACGACAGCTGAAAGACGCGTTCCCAGTGTATGAAGCAGAAGAGAAAGAGATGGCTGAACGAACCAGAAATATGCAGCAGGCACGAAAGCGTCTTGAAGAAAAAACACCCAGTCTTGAGATGGCATATATTACTCTCCTTATAGAACAAGCGAAGCAGAAAAAAAGTGTGATATACCAAGGCGCGACAATTGGCATACAACGATTTGTTGACGCAGCAAATACGTTGCGAGAGGAAAAAGAAAAACTAAAAGGAGTTTATGAAACAGGTATCCGCGCCGTTGACCTTATGACGCGCGACACACTCCGAAAATTGGAAAAAATAGACGTCGCATTCACGCCTGAAGCATACGCCGATTACCAGAACCGGCTTGAACAGCTGCGCAGTATCCGCCAAAAGCGAAGCATGCTGGGGCTGAGTGAAATTGAAGGCATCAGCCGGCTTGAGTCATCGCTGGAACGGAACAGCGGTGCGGTACAGCGACACCTCGATCAATCGGTACGCGAGAAGATTGAGGCAGAAGTAGGCGCACGGTACGGTGTGGAAATTGACGCATTAAAAAAAGGCGCCGACGAACAACTTACTGCAATGCGCAGGGAATCTGAAAAAGCAACAGCGGAACGCCTTGCAGCAAAAGATGCAGAAACCCGTTCGATCCTCGCAGCCAAAGAAGCAGAGGCACAGGCAGCAGTTGCCGGAAAAGAGCGCGAGCTTGCCGAGATTACCAAACGGCACGATACACAAGTTACTGCAGAGCGGCGCGTACGGGAGCACACCGCAGGTGAACTATCCAGAGCAAAACAAACGCTGCGGGAACAAACACAAGCAGTTGCCGCCCTTGCAGCAGAGCGTGGAGCAGAAGAAGCACGGCGCAGGGAAGCAGAGGAAAAAACGCGCGATGCTGAAGAAAAAGCGCGCGCTGCAGAGCAACAAGCGCATGATGCACAAGAACGTGCGCGCGCACGCGAAGAAGAATCGCGAAGAGTTGCAGAAGAGGCGGAAGCGCGCGCAGCAGCAGTGCGTGAGGCAACGAGTGTGGTGCATGAAGAGACTGTTTTCTCGCCAGCACAGGCAGTTGTTCTTGGCAATGGCAGGATTTCTTGGCTTTAAATAGTTTTTAAATAAATGAATCTGTTTTTTAGTTGTAGCTATAACTACTACCTTTGTTTGTAGTTCTTACCTGGACACCAAAAGTATTTTATAGTATTAGGCTGTACTATACTGATAAATAAGGACATTTTAAAGAGATGTATATGTTTAGGCAACAACTACATGATGTTTTTTGTTGCATAGAAAACTTCAGAAAATGCACGGAGGGGAAGACAATGATTGACGCAGCACCACGGCAGCCGGGAGCGCAGGAAGAGGTTCTTGAGCATCTTGGATTAAGTAAAAATGAAGGCAAGGTCTATCTGACGTTGCTTGAACTGGGCACCTGCAACGTAGGAAAAATTGCAGAAAAAAGCAAACTCTACCGGCCCAATATTTACGACGCGCTTGAGCGGCTGAAACGGAAGGGGCTCGCCAATTATGTGAACATTGAAAACAAAAAGCAGTATCAGGCATCAGACCCGTCACATCTGATGAATCTTCTCGAACAAAAAGAAACACTACTCAAGAGCATCATGCCGCAGCTCATGCTGAACCACAAGCTCGCAAGCCAGCGGGTTGAAGTGCAGATATTTGAGGGCATTCCTGCCATCAGAAACATGACGCGCCGCTTCGTCGACAAAAAAGAAGAGATAGTATGTTTTGGCATCCCGAAAATAGTCACGGAACTTAATGGTGTTGAATTCCACAACAACTTGCACGTGCGGCGCATTGAAAACAAGACCAAGATGTGGCATATCTATAATGTTGACGGCCGTGAACGTGCAAAACATCTCGCCACGCTGCCGTACACCAACTGCAAGGTATTTCCATACAATAATCCAGTCAATACGCGTGTCTGTGGAGACGAAGTTGCCATTGTTAATTACTCGGCAGAGCCAGCACTCCTGATTCTGATAAAAAATGAGCAGATGGCAAAAGCGTACAAGGATTACTTCTGGCTGTTGTGGGAACAGGCACAAGAACCGTAAAGAGGAAAGAGAAAGAATGAAAGAGAGACAATGGAAAAAGAAGAAATAAAAAAGGAATGAAAAAATGACACTCATTGATGTCGCAATTGTTGGCGGAGGCATTGGTGGATTGTGCACAGCCACTGCGCTTGTCGAACGGGGATATGAAAACATCGCCGTGTTTGAAAAAGAAAGAAACAGTTTTGAAGGGCAGTCCGGCCATAATTCTGGCGTCATTCACTCTGGTGCATATTATGAACCCGGCTCACTTAAAGCACGGCTTTGCGTCGAGGGAAACCGGCGCATGTATGAAACGTGCGCACGCTATAGCGTTGCGCACCGGCGCACTGGAAAACTTGTCGTGGCGACGCGGACAGACCAGTTTGGAGCGCTTGAAGAATTGTCGAAAACCGCGCGGGAAAATGGCGTGTCCGGATCTATTGATGGAGAAAAGATGCGCATGCTAACCGCGGATGAAATACAAGAATATGAGCCAAATATTCGCGCAAAGGCAGCACTGTATGTTCCATCAACGGGAATTTTTGATGCAGTTGAATATTGCACGAAGATGAAACAGCGCGCTGAAAAAGATGAAAAGACGGTATTTTATGGAGCAGAAGTCATGAATATTGAAGCGCATGACAACTGGTTTAACCTGCGCATACAGTACCGCGATGGCACAACAGATACCGTGCGATCCCGCTTTTTAGTGAACGCCGCCGGCGTGCATGCCGACGATATTGGCCGAATGATACATCCAGAATTTCCATACACTTTCGTTCCTCAGCGTGGGGAATATTTCAGTTTCAGAAGCGGAAAGCGGCCGGAACTGCACATGAAGGGCCACTGCGTGTACCCAGTACCATTACTTGCTGACGATGGAAAAATGGTGAGCTTGGGCATTCATCTCACGCCGACGTTTGATGGCGACAAGATGTTGGTGGGGCCAACTGCGACTCTTATTCAGGACAAAAAAAAAGATACACAAGAGTTTGAGCCCCGTTCGTTGTTTTTTGAGCGGGTTCAGCCATTTTTACCCGGCCTTCAGGAAGAAGATCTTGCACAGGACCAATTTGGCATCACCATGCGCATCTTTACGCTTCCCTACAACCGCGTCACTGATTTCGTGATTGAGCCAGACCATTATTTTCCGCACGCAATCCATATGATCATGCCATCCCCGGGTTTTACATCGGCAGAGCCAGCAGGAGAATATACTGCTGATTTGGTTGATGAGATGAACAAGTAAAACAATGGAAAAAAATAGAGAAAAAGAAAAAAACAAACGAGCAGTAGCAACCTAGACATGGAAGTAGTAGCCAGCAAGACACTAAAGGCTTTTTAAAGAGTTTATAAAATGGGTTATAAAAAGAGGGTAGGTAGTTAGCAGAATAACGTCGTTTATAAATAAACAGCTAAAAATACAGCGATACAAAGGTATAAATAGTAACTGATTACTCCACAAAAAGTAGGGGGGCACACATGGGGGGCATGGATACGTTGGACCTTGACGAACGCGCCAGCCAGACGTATAGCGTATTCTTTTTGGGCCCGGGGTATTTAGCACGCGAAACAGCACAGGTGCTCATCACCAAATCTGCAGAAAGAAAAAGAAATGCTAGAGGGGAGATAGATGTGCCGACGATTGGAGAGATACAATTCTATGGGAGAAACAGAAATGTGCTTGATAGGGAGATACGCACATTACGGGGAAAAATAACGCCAATCGAATTAGAGACAAGAATAACGACGCCGCTGGACTATCTTCCTCAAGGAGACATAGAAGCATGGAAAAAACAGTGGAGTAACAAAGCGATTGTTGAAGCAGTTATCAAACAACAGCCGGATGTAACAGTCATAACAATCAGGAGCGATACAGAAGACCAATTACGAAAACAGGGCCTGCTCACCGACCGGTTTGCACGTGCTGGCCACAATATTCCTGAACTCGAAGCATATGCTCCTTTCTTCAAAGAGTATAAAGGTGTTGTGCTGGTGGTAACAAATCCGCCGGACATATGCGCCCAAGCATTCTGCGCAGCAGCAGGCATGGATCCTGAAAAAGTCATTGGGTTCAATGAGATTGATTCGCTCTCATTGCGAAGGTATCTTTTCACCGATGGGCCAATTTTTACTGAAACTGATTTTACTGGCACTCCGCTTGAGGGGCCAGGGAAAAAAGAGGAGCGGCAACGCTTTTTAGATATTGTCGGTGTTGGCTTGGAAAAACTCGGCGTCCGGAAGAGAGAAATGTACGCGAATATCGGAGCGCTCGCTTTTGGCGCGCATGGTGAAGACCTCGCGCCAGTGATTTCTGGCTTGAAACCTGAACAAATCGAAGCAGTACAAAAGTTCTTTGAACGACAGGGCATAACCGGTGAAAAAAATATTCTTGAAAGCATACGCACCGCCGTTGGCAGCGGCATACGCAGATATTACACTGACATAAATGAACGGTCTCATGATGTGCCCGGAGTCATCGCAGAACTGGTTGATGCTATTGGACTCGTTGCGGCGACACGAAAGAATTTGAGAGAACAAAAAGGAAACAACGCGTACGCGCTTGTGCCGCCAACAGCGTCAGTATATATACAGCCAAGCAATAATCCAGTAAAAACATGGTTTGGCTTTCCTGTTGACATCCGGTATGACCATGCACGAGGAGTGGTGGTAGCGCCCATAAACAGCTGGAAGAGAGAAGATGGAGACGCTGTTGAGCCGTCAGACGCAGAAAAAGCGATGGTGGGTGAAGCGTATGGAAGATACGCGATTAAAGTAGAAGAATTTACCCGGAAAACAAAAAGAGGAAAAGGATTAGGCATTGAAACGCCGTCTGACCGCGCTGAGAAAATGCCGATACCTCCTTCGCCAGAAAAAAGAGTTTTATTAATTGCACAGCCAGATCAAAGTGATCTCCAGAACACGGTTATTTCTTGGTATGATACAACAACGAATGAGCCAGTACCAAATACAAAAGGCCAACCAACAAGGATAGTACTGCCGAATGTAGGGTACCGAGGCGTAAAGGCGGTGAACGAACACACCATTGCAGAAAGACTCTATGTAGTGGCAGGCCATCAAGCTGGCCTTGAGGTCATTTCAGAACAAGGAGAGATGTTCCACATCGGCATTTCATCATTGAGCAGAAAGCCCGCGCGGGTTGATTCAACCGTAGTGCTTGATGATATTCTTATCGCTGCAAAAAAAGATACCTGCCTGCATTTGGTTGATGGCACAAAAGATCCCCAGCACTGGAACGCCAGAGAATGCGCGCCGCACGACACTGAACAGGCATACCGGCTACGGGCATATCAAGACGGCGTATTGTTTCTTCAGGATGGCGCAGTAAAAAGGCTGCAGATTTCGAAAAAAAATGATGGGACGTACCGTTCTGAAATCACCACGCTTATTCAGCCGAGCGAAGGGCAGATAGTCGCGTATGATGTTGATCCCGCGACAGGAACCGTGTATGCAGCAACGGACACAGGGAAGGATACAGGGAACAGAATGAGTATGTATGTTCACCAAGGAAAAAAAGCCCGCCGGTTGGCAACTGAATTGTCCCGCCTGCGAGAGATGTCATGTTCAGTTGATGGCGAAGGAAGAAGCCAGATAGCGATAACAACGTCGAATAACACATACTGCCTTGATGCAGAAAATATTGGACACTTACTCGTACGGTCAGAAGACGTAGGAAAACGGCACTGCAGTGAGTCCGGCACGCGTATTGCGCTTGCTGGAGAAACAGGGCAGTGTTATATTGTAACAAGAGAAAAAAAAGTAATGGTGTGGAGAACAGAAGAACATAATGGCGTGCGTGTGCTTGCAGAAAATTGCACCGCGCTTCAGCTTGTATAAGGTGAAACTATGGCAAAAAAAACACTCGTAGTGAATATGATTTCTGAATACACATTTGATGACGAGAGAGGAACACCCGGGGCATATAGTGAAGTGTATCCAGATGCGCAAGATGCAAACCGCAAAAGAGTTGCACTCAAACTGGTAGGGGAGAGAAAAACATATCTACGAACTGAATTTCTTGACGCTGGAAACAAAAATATGCAGATACAACATCCTCATTTTCTCACACCTGAGGTTGTTGGACAAGGAACAATTGATGAAAAAAATGTAGCGTATTGGGTTATGAAACCGGGAGATATGACTCTTGAAGCATTCCTTGACGAGAGAATACCCCCCGAAGCAGGCGAACAAAAAATACAGGAAAGAGTGTCGGATACTGAATGGGTCAAAGACACATATTATTTTCTGCTGAACGCACTCCAAGTCGTAAGAAAAATAGAAGAGAGCGGAGTAATTGAGCCATGGAATATGGATGTTAAAGAAAGAAACATCATTATAATGGATAAGAGTAAAGGGCTTCGCTCATTTATGATTGCAGACCCGGTACCTCTTGAAGAAACAACAACACATGCAGGGGATTTTGCGCGGGCAAAAAGAGGGAAGAGCAACATCGGATTTGATGCGGTTATGAAAAGCGCGTATCGGATGATGACGGGATATTACTATCCGGTTTTATCAGACAAAATACCAGACCATGTAAAAGACTTGAACACCAACGTTTCACCGGATGTGCTGGCGGTGATGAATTCATATTTCAGAAGCGCCAAGCAAGTAAACGCCACAACCATTGACGAATGTGTAGGCAAGCTTGTTGACGCCATAGAGAAAACAACCTCTTCAAGATATGCAAAGGACATTCCTTATTTCAAGGTTGAAAAAACCGAAAAAGATGGATGCACGGTCTATCAGGTTTTTGAGCCGGTTGCCTATTTTGACCATAAGGTAGAAGGGATAACAAAGGGAGACTATGCGGGTGACCCGGTTACAGCACAGGAAAGAATACTTCGGCAAAAACAGGAAATAACAGAAGTACAGACTGAGCTCAGCAGGAAAGACCGTCTTCTCCCCGACCAAAAAAGAGAGATAGAGGAAAAGGGACAAAGGGCTCTTCTTAGATTAACAGAATCTTATACAACGCAGATTAAAGGAAGAATAGAAGAACTGCGTGATGAGGCAAAGCGTAGGTCAGAAGCAGCACAAGCTGAATACACCGCATTAGAACAGGCATGCGCTCGAGAAGTGTAACCGTGCGGGCATATAGAAGGTAGGGGGCGAACAGCACATGACGCTGATTGTAGCATCAACCGCAGGCGACAAGAAACAGCTCTCTGCTCTTCAGAACTTGTTTGCTTTTGCAACTGTTGAAGAACGAGAGCGGCTCATCGCTGAAGAAGACCTGCCGCTGGTTTATGTTATTCAGGAAACAACGATTCTTGACCCGGAAAAGCCGCTACAGAAAAAAGCGTTCCCTGTCCTTCTCCAAGAAGGAGCAGAGAGTGAAAACTGGCCGCACACGGTTTTTTCGGTTCGCGCAGCGGCGTATCAGCACAAAAGATATGCATTCGCTTTTTCACGCATTGGCGCAGATGTAATTGAGATTGATGGAATTGATGATGCTGAACAACTTGCGGTGCGCCATATGCGGCAATTTCCATTTGAGAGAAGACAACGAAAAAAATCAACCCGTGGTGAGATTGAAATTCAGGAACGAGGCGGAGATTTAGAGGTGTGCGTAGCAACGTATTATGATTTGGCAAATGAGCCAGCTATTCAAGCAAGTGCACGAGACAATCGACAGTATGTTAATGGCCAGCTGTTTCGCGCCCAGCTTGGCTGGGACGACAACCGAACTCTTGAGCAAACAGCTACCCAAACCCACGGAGTGATAGCGGCAACACGAAATGTTTCAGGCAGGGATGAGCGGATGTTTATTGGGAACACCAATCTTGGCTCACGGACGTTTGTCGAGCAAAGAAGCGGAGCGTCGATAAGAACTGAATCATCAGCTCTCCAGGAAACAGTCATTGGATTTGACCGGTATGTCGCTGCAGCTATTGGCGGGAGTTATTTTGGGTATACTGACAACCGTGCATTTTTTCACCTTCATTTGAGAAATGAGCAAGGTACGCCGCGATATCCGTACCTGGGAAAAACACCAGCGTACGGAACACTCGACCAACAACGCACCTCCACCCGTCTGCCGCTTCCTGCAACATCGCTTGTTTTTGTTGAAGGGTATAAAGAAAAAGATGAAAGCGGACGTTCGACCGGGCAGGCTAAAGACTATGTTATTCTCGGCCTTCAAAACAGCCAAGGGCGGCTGCTGGTCTTTGAAATAGATCCTGAACTTAAGGAAGAGCGCACCATTGAAAAAATAAGGAGGGATGGCGAAGGAACGATAGTGTTAGCGCCGCCGTACCTGACAAAAAGAAGTATGTTCTACACACCAAATGGCGCACACGAAGGAATAGAAGATAGGTCGGTACGCAACCTGAAAACGCTCCCGATAGGAGATAGGCAGTATGTGCACTATTCTGTTGGAAAAAAGATCGTGGTTGTTGAATTAGATGACATTTTGAAAAACAGGGCCGAACGGGCTATGGCAATTGCTGAATTAAAACATGACATTGTGTCCATGGATATTATGCGAACCTAAGTGAACCAAGTGAACCACATGGTACTACCTGAAGTGTATATCAGAAATTTCCCCGTGAGCGGAGAGGATGAGGCACTCCACTATGAAGAGAGTGATCTGGGAATATTTCTTGTAGCTGATGGGCTGACGGGATACCACGGCGCCAACGCGAGCAATACAGCCACTGATTTTATGCGACAAAATCTCAAACTGAGAAAAGCACAGATAACCAACACACCCGGCGAGTATGAAAGAATACGAAAAGAGCTGCTGATTGATTTGTTAGGTGTGGTGAATAAGAAGCTTCATGAAGAGGAAAAGGGAACAACAATTGACGCGCTTATTGCAAAAGGAATGACGGCGCATTTCGCCCATGTGGGAGACGGACGAATATATGTCGCAAAACAGGATGGAACCGTAACCCAGCTGACTGAAGATGAAAGCGTACGAAAAGATGAATTTTCATCAGACCGGAGCGCGCCAAAAAATTTTCTTGGAAAAGAGCCAGAATTGAAAATAAAACAGTGCCAAACAATTTCGCTTGATGGTGTACGGTATCTTTTGTTAACAACCGATGGATTGTTTAACGCAGTTCTTGATGAAGAAGTGCGTGCAGCGCTGAAGCATGATCATCCGCTCACCACAATAAATGAGTTAGAAGCGTTGCTTCGTGAACCACAAAAAAAACTCGACCTTCTCATGCAAAAACGGCCGGAGTTTGCCGCAGAAGTGAGAAAAATAGTCGAGAGCAGCACATGGAGCGGGCCTGAAATAGAAGAAGCACGCAAACGGGCACATGAGGGTATGAGAATTATTGAGCCAGCGCGCGCATATATGGAAAAAGATGATGGATTTAAAGATGCGATCAGGTCAGCGCTCGTGCCGCTGATGGACAAAGATGACACTACGTTTATGCTTGTTGATTTCAGCAGCGCGACACAACGGCTGATGCAGTCGGAAACACACGCAAGAGAAGAGGTAGATGAAAGAAACGTTGCACTTCGCCGGATATATGTTGACACTTTTAGCAGACAACCGTCAGATGCGATGCGACCAGAGCAGTACGCAGAAGACATTGTCGATGGAACAAGAAGCGCAATCAGCGCCAAGGAACAAGAGGGGCAAAGAGCACTCCAAGAAACGCAGGAAACGCACCGGAGAGAAATAGCTGAAAAGGACAAAAAAATAGGTGAGGATGAAAGAACAATCGATGATTTGACAACAAAGGTTGGAAAAGCACGCAGCGCATTGGTTGGCGTATATGAACGAATAACAGGAAAGAACAGAGAAACCGTAGAAAAACGCACGCCGGAATACATTGGAAAAGAGGCAGTGCGGGCATATGATGAAACAAAAAAAGGACAAGAAGAAGAAATAAGCGGACTAAAAGGGCGATTAACCGCACTATACAAAAATCTGAGAACAACCATACAAGAAATTACTGGCAGCGAAATTTCTGCGGAAGATGTTGAAAAAAAGGCAACGTCCCTTATCTCTGGCCTGATTCAAACATACCGGAAAAAAGTTGTAGGTGAAACAGAGCCATTAAATCGGCAAATAAGAGAGTTGCAGGGCAGTGATTCCACAAGCGCAGAAACAATACGGCAGCGCGATGAAGATATACGAAGACTTACCAAACATCAAGAACAGACACAAGCAAGAATGAATGGCCTTGCAGAAGAAATCAGAAGGCAGTATAACATTCTCTTTGAGCCCAAGGTTGCCCAAGAAGTTGTTGATAAAGATCCTTCACATTATTTTGGCGATGTGGTTGAAAAAGTCAATGAACTGAAGCGGGCAGAAGAAGAAAGAAGTATAGATCTCATAGAACGGCTCTATGCCCGACTGGAAATTCCGGTGGATGAGAGCATAACAAGTACGAGCAGACAAAGGCACATTGAAACGATTCTCAAGAATATTGGCACTTTAAAACAGAAAAAGAATGAGATTTATGAAAAGTACCAAATGGTATTAGTGACACTTGAACAGAGAGAGAGGAGAATACAGAGTTTAGAAGGTGCCCTCGGAACTCTTTTTTCACACATAAAAGATACCTGCGACGCAGTTGGATTGGAAACAGATGAACAGGTATTTCAAGCACGGGCGCATGAGTATCTGCAACAAATTGGTAGAGCAGGAAGAGAACAAAAAGCGAGAATAAAAAAATTGGAAGATGAGGTAACGAAGATAAAAAAAACAAGAGAGTATAGAGTAGGACGCTGGCAAAAAATACTGGTTGGCGCAACAACGGCAACAGCGGTTATCCTCGGCGGACTCTTTGCTGCAGACCGATATTATGGAACTCACGGCACTGCAATAAAAGAATCCGAACCAAAACCGCAGTACGCAGCAGACATCCAAAAAGAGTGCGACAAAGCAGAGAGGGCAATAGGGAGGTATATAGCAGTGGATGAATGCAAAGCTCCGCCGACAAAAGAAGCGCTGGAAGCGATACAACAAAAAGAAAAAAGAGCGGCGCTGACAAATATCGCGGCCCTGCAAATACAAAAAGGGTATTTTGGAACAAAAGAAAAGCCGCTGTACTGTGTGAAGGATGAACGAACAGGAAAAGTAGTGATAATCACTGAAGAAGGAGAAAAGGGCAAAACAGAAAATAGAAGGAAAGACATTGATAATGTGCAAAATTGTGAAGCATTTAAAAGAGAATATAGCTGGATTGAAGTCGCTGTAACAGATGAAGATGAAGGAACAAACGGAGGAGTAGATCTGAAGAGTATCGCAGGGATAGAGGCATTTATCGTTAATGATACAATATACCGAAGACAAGCCGATGCGTTTGTTGCCGCTGATGGAACACAACTTTCTTGGAAAGCGGAAGACCGAGTACGTTATTCCTACAGCGCAATTCCGCTGGAAATACGAACGATGAACGGCATCGCACGAATGGATGACGATGGACGCATTGAGATTACAAAAGAAGGCCAGCAGATGCTTCCACAGGACCTGTTCACGTTTTTATGCCTGCGAATAATCGAAGAAAAAGAAGGAGATGAGAAAAGAGCGATTCAAACAGAAGATGGGAAAGGAGGATATTATTATCAGAGTATAGAAAACGGCAAGCTCACCTATAGACCAGTAACTCTTAAAGGAATAAAATTGATACTCGGACAAAAAGATAGTCCACAATGCAACGCCGGTCTTCCTCGTGAAGAGCCGACACTGACAACACCACCAATAACATCCGCACCAGCACCAGTATCGCAGCCAACTCCATCTGCGACTGTCGAAACACCAAAAAAGGAATCTCCGAAACCAAAACCAGTTGATTTAAACGGAAAACGCTTAGTCGATGTACGTGCAGGAGAAGATAACAAGTGTTTCTTTGATGCTGATGGGAAACTGTATTTTAAACATGAAAGTGGCTCGTGGTGGGATATAAATGAGTGGTATGTATTGGCAACTGCAAATAAGCCGGCAAATTCTGTGCCAACGTACTGCGGCGTTCCTTTGAGCGAGTTCATACACATCGGGGCACAGGTTAAGTGTGGAAGAAATAGTGAAGTAGACATAATCAGCATCCCCCTGGGATATGCCTCACGATATGTTGGTGATACAGAGCCTGGCCACAGAAATGATGGTGTATATCGAATAAAGGGAAAAGCAAAAATGGTCGTGTATGATGTTATAACAAAACCAACAACAAAGGATACCGAATGGCATGATTGTCAAACAGGACCATCAAAGCAACAACCAGATACACCAAACAAAGAAGCAAAAAAAACAGTGGAGAATCTTGCAAACCTGCATGGACTATGTGTGAGGTATATTCCAAAAGGAGGAGAAGAGATTACTACATACCGATCGACAGATATCACGGTTAGAAATTTTAATACAAGCGGACTATATTTGATAGATACAGAAAATAACCGCGTCACTCAACGCCAGATTGATCTCAAAGAAGGAAACCCCGGACCGGTAATAAACTGCCCCTTTGAACTAAAAATTGATGTGGTGCTTGGCCCATGAGAATCGAACTATCTTTAAACAGCAGAAGGTACCAGTTTGATGAGAAAGGAAAACAGCAGAAATTAAGCTACACGTTTGATGGTATTGACGTACAAACAAGAAAAGGAGTCATACTCAAAATTCCAAACCCACAAAACGCAGGGCCGCTTGCGGAACATTTTATAGAAAATGCTGTCACGGTTGAAGAAAAAATAGAGGCGTATGAAAAAGAGAAGGGAATAGAAGTACCTGGCCTTCCTCGCGTTCTTTTTCGCGGAGACTTGGGAAATGAGCGTGGACGTGGAATCGTCAGCGAAAAAGTTGGCGATAGCGATTTAGAAGAAAAAATTAAGCAGGAAAAAATACTGCCTATTGACAAAGCACTCGGAATGTACATCCAGCTTCTTGACATTATTGATGTTCTTGCGCAGTGCGGCATTGTGCATTGTGATATAACACCCGATAACATACGGGTCACCAATGACCTCGACCAACTGTTCCTGATAGATTTTGGAATTGCACGAAAGGATAACACTCCAATCACGGTGTTTTACAATGGCACCCCGTATGTGCCGGAATGCAGTATTCCCCCTGACCGCGAAGGAAAATATACCAATGTGCAAAATTTGTTTATGAACAACAGGTATATTCCACGAAAAGGCAACGGAGACGGAGGATCTGCAGTAACCAAAGACACCAAAACACACTCGGGCATTGATGTTGCCATGGCAACGGGGATGCTATATTATGCAGTAACCGGAGAAGTGTATGATGGAAGAAAAATAACAATTGGTAATCCGGACATTTTGCGTGAGCTGCCACTACCAAAAAAGGAAGCAAAAAATCCACTTGTTAAACTGTTAGAGGATGGATTTGAAGAGGTTAACGGATTCCATGGAGTGCAGGATCTGCGCCAACGCGCAGAAGAACTGAAGGAAGAGCTTACAAAAGAAGCAAACGCAAAAAAACTTGACTTTTTTTATAGGTACAAAAGTGATATACACTTTCACCCGAATCCAAACAGTGACTGTAGTTATGAAGAACTGCGAAAAAGCATAGAGCTTGCTGCAAAGCATAAAGATACCGATCGTGCAGAACGGGCATTTTATGCGGTGATGGAGAAGATTGGTGAAGATATAAAAACTGATGAAGACCGGCTTGAGAAGATAATCACCGAATATGATACAAGGAGAGCCAATCCCGTACTGCTCCCTGATTTCGTTGGCCCGCAAAGAGAACTTGAAAACATACGGACTGTTCTTTCTGGCACCGGTGTTTCTGGTGATGGCAAAAAGATAGAATTGGGCGAGACACAACGAAGGATTACCCAAGGAAAAAGTAATGTTGAATTATTGAGAGGGTTTATGCTTTTTGAAGGAAGGTATCAGCCGCTCTATGGTGAGCTTGTTGCTGCAAAAGCAGAAGCACTGCAACAAAATGATGAAGCACACACAGAAGCGAAGCGCCTTGAGGAACGTTTGGTTGCTGCAGTGGAACGGAAGGAAGATATCGGCACAGAAATTCCTGCCATAACTGGAGCAATAAAGAGATTAGATGATGCACAAAAATTGCTTGCAGCAGGAGAGAGTAAATACAAGATATGCAATGGCCAGCTTGAAAACGAGCAAAGCAGGGTACAGGGAAAAAGTAACAACGCCGTATTGAAAGGCCTTCTTGAACAAAAATTAGCTGGTTATGACGCGCAAATACATGATATAGGTTTAGATGCAGGAGATTTGTGGAGTGCCAAATTAGCAATGAATGGCATTGCAGCCAAAAAAATAACTACGCTCAAAACATTCGTTGAATTTGATACCGCCTATCGCGCTGAACATACCGGCGTGGTTGAGAAAAGCAAAGAAGTGGGAGGAGCGCTGCGGAGAGTATGGACTGCCATTGCAGATATTGAAACGCTGGTTGGAACAGAGGTGTCTGCAGACAAAATGCTGATTAAAATTGATGGTGCAGTACAGGCGATTGGAGAAACGGCAGCGTCACTGCAAGAATTTGCAAAACACTATGGCGCCTGTGGAAAGAAAATTCGTGAAATACACGAAGAAACACAAGACAGTGGAAAATATCAACGAATAAAAAGAGTAGTTGAGTCCCGCATTAAAGAATATGCAGATGAGCTGCTCACTGCCGCAGAACGAGTGCACTATCTCCCAAGACATTCCACCAAAGAAGTAGTTGACGTGCTCAACCGGAAACAAGATGAGTTAAAAACGCTGAAAGAATATTATGCACTCACCGGAAAAAAAGCAGACTATGAAAGAACAATAAAAACAGGAGAGGTAGAAACTATCAGAGAGAAAGCAGAACGCCTTCGTAAAGCATACGACAAGATGAGACAAGAACTTAATGGCCAACAGGTGCCACACGCCCCCTCTTCCCCGTATGTTGCTGCTGTTTTGAGAAGGTCAAATCAAGCGAATGCGTCGATTGTGAGCGTGGTGTATGAAACAATTACGCAGCTTGAGAAAGACCAAGAGCTTGCCAAGAAATGGGACGAGAGAATAGGGACTCAAGAACCACCAAGCCACCCTAACGACCGCGCTATAGACCGATGTAGGGGAAAGAGAGAATACAAAGTTCTTCGAGCAAAACTCGACGCATTTGAAGGAGAAATAGTGGATGACACCAGTTTAGTCGGGGCTCGTTATAAAAAACAAATTGAAGAGATGCAAGGGAAAATAAGCCAGTGGGTTGATGAAGCACGAGTGAAAGAAAGTGCCGCCGACACAGTTGTCGGCTGGTTTGTTTGAACAATGGTGAAATAAAATGAGCGCAACCAAAACAAGGATAGCGGAACATGCAACAGTCGCGAAGTTAGCAGACCTCCTCGGAACAGAGCCAACAAACACGGCGGGAATTGTTACGTCTGTTTTTGCACTGAAAGAAGAAGTTGAGGGCAGAAGTGAGGGTAAAAGGTATCTTCCCGCAGGACACCAAGATGTGTATAGTGACATTACCTATTTTGCCGGATATTTGGATACTATCTGCAGGAATACAAGCAAAACCGGCAGTGTTGACGAAACACTTGACGAAGTTCTTGCACGAGTGACTGCGTGGAGAGAATATGTTATTCAAAAATATAATCCGAAAGAACCGAAAAAAGAAGTATCAGTACGTAGAGTGCCGCCGCCTCTTCCCGAACACACAAAAAGTGTTGCAGCTGATGCACAACCAAGAAGTATTGATACTATTGCCGCATCAAAAGAACAAGAGACCGCAAGAGAAATGAGAAGTGAGACATTCATTTTAAAAAAAACATACGCCGCCATTGCGGATGCTGTCTTTGAGTTTTTCAGGCCGACACGAACGCCATGGTACCACCGTACTGACCGGCTGGTTGCAGCTGGAGTTGCATCGGCACTTGTTCTTGGCGCAGGAGCACTGCTAACGAGAAAATATGCTCATCATCAAGAAACAGTTCCCACGATTAGCGCACCCGATGTACCGGTCTATGTACCGCCACCAACGCAGGTACCACCAGACCTACCAGTGATAACTGCAGGAGAAGGTGAAGGAGAAACCCCGCCACCAATAGTTATTGTTGACACTCCAAAAACACCAGCAGTTCCGCTGATAGATGTAGTGATTGATACCATCAAACCGCTCCTGCTAAAACCAGTTCCGCCAACACCACCAAAACCTCAAATAGAGCCAAAAATAAGGGACAGAATTCCACTGGACGAAGCAGTATCAGTTGGCAAGTGTTATCTTCTTGACAAGGGCGGCAGCGATGTTGAAAAGAAGTATGATGCAGTATTTGTATTTGACAAGCAGTTTGAGAAGTTTGAACCAGGAAAACGGTATTTCATTATCGGAAAAACCGTTTCAAGAAGTGCAACAGTAGTTACTGGCCAATTGAGTGAAATCACCTGCAAAGAGCCAGGAATGGCAACATTAGACGCCATCATCGCAGCAAAAGAAGCGCGGCCAAAGCCTGTGCAACTAAGCAGGGTAGATAACAACGGAACATGTTATCTTCTCGGCGCCAAATACGCAATCGAATTTGTGAATCCGCCAAAAGGATTTCAGCCGGGCACAGGATATGCGATTTCATCGTACTCACCATTTGTTGTTCAACCAAAAGAGATTCCCGGATGGGAACAACAGAAGAAAAGGGAGATTCCATGCGACGGCCTCACGGCATCGCTGCCAGTGAAAGAGTATTATGGCTTTGGAAAGTGTGTCACACTCACGCTTGCAAACGGAAAAATAGCAGCTGGCTTTATTTTTGGAGAAACATTGAGGGAACATGGGTTTTTCAAGGGAGTAAAATATCTTGTCGGGACACAAGGAAGAAACAAAGCGGATTATATTACCCACACACCTGTTGCAAAAAATACCCCTGCAAAAGAAGCGTGGGAATGCGGATATGCCGAACGCAAGGAATTGCCAAACGTAACTGAAGACCAAGAAAATCTCGGCAGAGTTCATCAGGTCCAGCCGATGAAAGGGAACTAACATGCGCAAAACACTCCAAACAATCGTAACCGCAGCATGGTTCGGGCTTGCCGGACTGCTCATGCCACGCGAAGCGCCTGCGCAACAAACAGAGCGCTACGAACTTAAGGAAAGTGATTTTTTACTTATGCATAGCGGCACACTCCCCGGCAGTATTGGAAATGATGCCAAAACCCAGATTCTCGAAACTGCAATGGAAGAAGTAGAAAAATCGCCATTTGCACGGGTACGAAAAGAGTTTAAAGAAAGACATGAAGTGTTGGCAACTGGACTCAAACCAGGCTATGGAAAGGTGATACTCTCCCAACCCGACGGAAAAAAAAGACAAGAGTGTGCAGTCTATCTTTTTTTTGATGACAACAATGACGGAATTTTTAATATTGGAACCCAAGTACGTCCCGAAGCGCAGGAGCACGGACTCTTCTCAATCCCCAACAATACATTTTTTGGCATGCATAATTCCCCGTTTATATCAGGATGTGATGAGTATGTTACGAAATACGAAAAATTGTTTGAGTATCGGCTTTTTGAGAGAATAGGGGATGAGAATCAGAGCATTCTTCAGCGCGTGAACCGAATCGACAAGAAAAAATACGCCAACGAAGAATGGGAACGAATAAAACGGTGTGTCGTAAAAACAGCAGCGCTGGGCATCGAAAATAATAGTGAAAGCTTGGAGCTCATTCGGGAAGGGTCAAAAATTATGGATGACGAGTTTGCCCAGTGGTTTTCATCCCTACAAAACCCGCAGCCTCACCCGAATGCTGAACTGGCAGTGTTTAAGCTCGCCAGTCTGCCAACAGTATTTACGACACTGTATATAGATAAAAACAGAAATGGCGAGCCAGATAGTGTTGAGGATGCACTTTTAGTTATAGAAGCAAACCAGAGAATTACAATGTATGATAACCAGTGCGGATTTGAGCCGAAGCCAAGAGTGGAAGCGCCAAAACCGACAGAACATGCACCACCAACCGTGGCACCAAACAATGCGCAAAGACTGACAGAAGAAAGAGAAAAACGACCACCTGTCCATCAAACAAAAAAGGATGAGCCCTTCGGAGTCATAACCCCTGCCACCTATTTCACCCGTGAGAGATTACAGGAAGGATATATCTTTGGCAAAGTTTCTAAGATTCCTGCCGGCCCATTTTATGTTGGCCTAGATTTGGGAATGGTACTCACGCGCGTAGAAAATTTACATAATGTTACGTTCCATAACAAAGAATATGGTATTGAAGTGCCTGCTGATTTTGAAGGCACCAAAGCCAGTGGAATGTTGACAAATGGCACTATGGGACTTACCTTAGGTGTACAAGCAACGAACTGGCTACTGGTCAATGTGCGTGGAGGAGTAGGTAATTACGACTTTACTACTGAAAGCACTGCACGCGATAAAACAGAAATAGCGTACCTTGCTTTGAAAGGAGGACTCGGCCTTGTTGTGAGTTTGTTTGATGACGCCGTACGGCTCACACTGGAAGGAGAGTACGTTGCAGGAAAAGCAAACAAGAACCAGTATACCACAATAGGTGAATGGGAATTACCAAAAAAAGAGGGAGAGTCATCATCAACACTTTCAGGAACAATTCAAACAGAATTGAATCTTCCAAGACAACGGCATGCAAATGCGCGTGCAGAACTTTCATGGATGACTCCTCTCGGCATCTATGCACAAGTTTTTACACAAAGCGAAGGAGTAAATGTTCCACTCTGCGAACTGATTTCCTGTGAGGGCATGTACGGCCGCGTCATGGTTGGAGGTGGAGTAGGATACCTGATTCCGCTGGGCAGGAATGTTGATATGAGTGCAAGCATCATCGGCAAAAATGAAAGCGGCGGCATGGATTCTTTTTATGAATATACTAAACGATGGTCATTAGGAGTTGCATTGAGTTTGCATATCCATGACAGAAAAGATACCCCTTATTCAGCAATTGCACTGCCCGAGTTTAGGTGAGCGCACCTTTGACTATTTATGATACGGCATCCCTTTGATAATAGTGTAGGCCCGATAGATTTGTTCCACCAGAAAAAGCCGGCACAATCCATGAGCAAAGGTCATCCGTGACAACGAAAGGGTTAGGTTCGCTTTCTTTTTTACTTCGGGGCTCAAGCCAAGCGCGCCGCCGATGATAAAGAGGATGTCTCCGTCAACTTCGTGTGCCTTGATTCGTTCAGCAAGCTGTTCGGAAGAAAAGAGCGTGCCGTGTTCATCCAATATAATAGTATGGCAGGCACGCGGCTGGCTTTCAAGGATTTTCAGAATCTTTCTTCCTTCAAGCTCGCGGATCATGTCGGCAGCTTTGCTGTCCGACGAAGTATCCGGCTCAATTTTTTGGTCAGGGACTTCGATGACCTCAACACGAACAAACCGCTCGAGCCGCTGGAGGTACTCGGTGATGAGGCCTGATATATGGCCATCTCGAATTGTGCCAAGGCATATGATTTTTATCATGGCAGGGGCAAACCAGAAGGCATATAAAAGGGTTTATATCAGAGCATATTTATTAATAAACTATTATAAATACCGTTTATATAGAAGATAGTTATACCGCTTAATAATTGATTATAATGATGCTATAGCTGGTGTATGAAAATCTATATACTCCAATAGACAAATCTTTATATACATGATACTACTCTCGGATAGTTTAATCATAAAGGGAACGTCTATGTTCCGAACAATAGGTTCGATGTTTGGTGTTTGAGAAAACGGATAGAACACCACAATAACGAGAATAAAAATAATAAAATAATCACAATCATTGGGGGTATGCACATGAAAAAGTTCAGCATTGTAAGTGTTATAGTACTTCTGATAATCGCGCTTATGCCAAGTGTCAGCGCTGCAGTGGAGATTGCAAATACGCCTTCACCTGACCTTAAAACGGACAGCAACGCCATTAACGGCTTGTATGACTATGATATACAAACATCAGGTGACCCGTTGCCAGCAGGAGCTACCTACACCTTCGGACGCACTGATGGTGTTGCACTGCGAGCAGGCAGTGTTGACCTCGTGCAGCTTGCACAAGGGCACGTCCGCTGGACGCCAATTCAAACTGATGCAGGAACAAATCAAGAATATATTGTTGAAATTAAAGACCCCAATCTAGCCCCTCCAAATGATGTGATAGCATCAAAAACATTCAGAATCGCTGTCCAGGGCGCCGCATTGAGTGTTTCTGACATTCTTATTGGTGGATCGGGAAGCGAAGGTGAACGTTTTAATCCAAAAGATGACGATTTCAATTCAGCCAGTTCAGCAATACCAAAAAAGACACAAAAAGTTTCGATTAAAAACACTGGCGACCTGCGAGCGACCGTTGATAGTATCAGGGTTACCTATGCCCCCGAAGCAGGCATAACGGACAATGCAGACGCATACGCCTTGACGCTGTTGAGCCAGAACGTGCGCAATAGCCTATTTGACAATGATCTTATCGTCGAACCAAGCGCGACCGTAGACAGTGTTAGTGTTGAAGCAATCATTGCTGAACACCTTCCTGCTGTTGACGCGGATCATAACGTACGACAATGGACTATCGGCACGGTTACGGTCACACCGACAGACCGGGCAGTCAGTGTAACTGACGCCAGAAACGCAAATGCTCCTGCGCTGGTTAAAATGCAGGCGCAAAACATGCTTGAAGTCAAGAAAATCGAAGTCTGCGCAACCGGCGCAACTGAACGGTGCAAACGTTACGACAAGGGCGACACCGTCGAAAACCTCAAGCCAAATGACAAGCTGGCCATCACGGTTATTGTCGAGAACAACTTTGACGACAAGAGTAACCTTGACATGGACGGAAAAGTCGAAATTGACACTGACGACACGAGCGTTATCGACCTTGATGTAAATGACGAGGAAGATACCGTTGAAACAAATACTGAAACCGAATTTGAGTTGTCTGCAGCTATCGAAAACGACGCTGACGGAACCGGCACACTTCAGATTACTGTAGGTGGAACTGACGACAACGATGCATTCCACGGTGAAAAGTGGGACCTCAAGTTCAAAGTCGAGCGCGAAGCGCACGAAATTTCATTGAGTACGCTCCAGCTTACGCCGGCACTCGTCTCCTGTAACATTGGCTCACGCGATGTACAGCTTCAGATGGACGTCCGGAACATTGGCAAGAAGAAGGAAAAAGAAGTCAAGGTCGAGATAAAAGCAGACCGCGGTAAATTCAAGCTGTTAAAGTCTGAAACTGACCTCGAAGTTGACAAAGACGATGAAATTCCGGTCCGCTTCACCTTCAACGTGCCAACTGATGTTGAGCCGGGAACGTACGGCATTGAAGTAAGCACGTACACCAAACGCACTCTGTTGTCAAACACTGAAACAGTCATGCTGACGGTTCCTGACTGCGGCTTTGTGGCTGTTCCAACAGCACCTGAACAACAGGACGAGCCGAAGAAGCAGGAAGAAGTCGTGGTAACCACGCCTTCAGCAGGAACGGTGCCAGGAGTGCCAACCGGAACCATTGCAACAGCAACGCCGATTGCAAAGAAGGCAACCAAGACATTCACCGCAAGCAACGCCTACATTGGCGCACTGATTGCGATTATCGTCGTGTTGCTGGTTGTCGGCGGCATACTCGTTGCGATGATTGTACGCAAGCAGTAAATTAAATAATTTATTTTTTATTTATTCTCTTTTTTCTTCAGTTTTTCACTTTTGTTCTGGTTACGCACTACTTTTTTATAGTCGAAACGCCCCCTCCATGCCATGCGCACCCGCCCCTCGTTTGAGCTCTCTCTTGAAAAAGTCGAATGGATGCTGGAACAGAGCAAACTCGGCCAGCTGAAGAGCATTAAGGTCATCAAGAAAGGAGTAGTCAATCCGACGTATGAAATCAACAACAAGTACATTCTGCGCATTCACCAGCGTGAGCCGCACCTTCTCAAGCTGGAAAAGGAAGCAGCGATTTATGAACGTGTGCTCAAGAGCGGTGTGAACGTTCCGGTCCCGCGCGTCATCGCGCTTGATACGTCAAAAACACTTATTCCCCACAATTATGTGCTGATGAACAAAATCAGGGGAACTGATCTTGACGAGGTTTGGAAGAAGCTTGGCGCAAAAAAGAAAAAAGATATCAGCTTTCACCTCGGAAAAACAATCGCGGAACTCCACAAAATTCGTTTCCGAAACTTTGGTGGAATCTTGCCGGCTGAAAAAAGATATCCTTCATGGGATGCCTACATTCAGCACACACTCGCAGACTTTGTACACAATCATCGAAACTATGGTGACGTGCCAAACTACACGCTTGATGCGATTGAGCAGTTTTATAAAAAAAACAGGCACCTACTCAAAAACATCAAACAGCCAGTCTTGCTCCACGGCGACTGGCACCGCGAGAACATCAAAATTCATGGCAACAAAATTTCAGGTGTGTTTGACTTCGAATGGGCGCTTGCCGGCCACAACGAGTTCGATTTCAAGAATATCATGCCGCAGTCAAAAAAAGAAAAGCTTTTACAGGAGGGAATTCTCTCCGGCTACCAAACCGTCCACACGCTGCCGCCGGAATTTGAGACGCGGATTCGGTTATATATTATGATGAATTGCCTTGATTTTCTTGAAGCAAATTATCTGCATTGGGGCAATGATCCGAACTATCGAAAGAAATATTTGATGAATATAGAGAAGGAATTGGAAGAGTAAAGGAGGAAGTAGTTTAGTAGTTACCAACACGTCCCTATCTCACCAGTCTTAAGATTAACGGTGCCTGCACAGGATGAGGGCATTTCACAAATTGTTGTCGTGCTCACCTGCAGAGAAAGAACAGTAGAAACATACAGCCAACCTGAATTATAACCAGGTATGTCACCTTCATGGATACGGGGGGTACTCGTGATGACTGTAGGGGTGTCACCCAAAAAGGTGTTTGCAAGTTTTGAAAGGCAGTGAGGAAATTGCTCTGCAAAACCAGCGTGTGACGCGGCAAACAGTTGTATGAGATGAGCTTCAACAGAGGGAGTCTCAACGCTTGAAGGAACCAGCGTTGTAAATGCCGTGCGCGCGCTCTGTTTACCAAATAGGGTAGTGATGCGGTCGGGAGCAAATGGTGCCGTTATATCCACAACAAGAGCATCGAGAGCGTTGGTATTCTCAGCTGCCTGCACGCGTCGAAGCGCGGATTCAGAAATGACCATGGGCACAACAAGCGCACCTTCAGAGGTTACGTCGGTTTCTCCGATTATGACACCGCTTGAACGCGGAGCATAGACAATGCCGCCGGTAATGGTGGCGTGCGGAAGAAACTCAACAAGAATCAGCGAAAGCAAAAGAAGAAATGATACTTTGATAAGGAACAAACGATTTTTGCGCGCCTCTTTTTTGTGCATGGGGTATCAGCGTTTGAGCGGTTTTTTTGATTTGGCATATTTAGATAATTCAGATTTTTTCTGAAGAAGGTGAAAAAGAGGTTGGCGGCCGGCGGGGCTCGATTTTGCTCTCGACAATGCGTTTCATCTGGTTGATGAAATCTTCAGCGTCAGCACAGTAGCGGTCATAGTCAAGCCCGCGCACGTCTTTAATCTGGCGATGCGTTATTCGTTTCATCATATCGTAGAAATTCTGCATCATGAGCGGGTATTTTTTGTCGAGCATGCCATGCTTCACCAGCGCATCATCCATCAATGCCGCAACATGTTTGGGGCTCGGGGGGATTTCATCCATGCGCATCAAAGCTGCGTGGGCTGCATCAACCACGGCCCAATACAGGTCAACACAGGCTTGGAGAATATGCCATTTTGAATTTTGGATGGTTGCGGGGGCACGGACAAAATAGGACCACACTGCTTCTGGCGTCGGCCGGATTCTTCCCTGCCGAAGAAGCATCTGCAGTGGGTCAAACATGCCGGTGTCAATGAGCGCAACACCATCGCGGAGAATGTTAACCGCGACAGGGTCGCCGGCTTTCACATATTCCCAGAACGACGTCAGCTTGAGCGTGGTGATGTGCAGCCGAGGTGAAATGTCACCGATAAGCTTTTGCACCAGAATCCGGTAGGTTTGAACTACTTCCGGGCGCAGCTCAATGGTCATGTCATCAATAACAATGAGGATGTCAATGTCACCTTCAGGTGATGGCGATGGTTCACGGGTGGCGCTGCCAAAGAGCACAACGCATTTGATGAAGGTGCCAAATTCTTTATACGATTTCTCGGCAAATTTGTACGCAATATCAAAGTGCTCTTTAGAATATTTCTCAACATTTGGCCGCGAACGGCGTTGTACCTTGAATTCCATAACAACCCCTTTTTTATCCAATTTGGGGAGTTGGATATATAAAGTTTGCTTTAAAAGAGAATTAACTTTAAATACGCCAATGATACGCTAGGGAGTATGGCAAAAAAAACAGCGAAAACAGCGCCGAACTTGGTGAAGAAGCCAGTGAAACAAGAAAAAAAGAAGGAACCTGCACACCACACAGGCGATGAGGAATCAGACCATCTTCACTGGTCAGACAAGATTGCTCAAGATATCATCGAACGAGTTTCCAACAGCGCATTTCTCAAAAAAATTGTTGACAAACACGGAGTCGTTGTGTATGACGAAAAAACACCGTCCGGAACCATTCACGTCGGCTCGGGCCGCGGCTGGGTCATGCATGATGTCATTGCAAAAACCCTGCGCAAGAACGGCATGAAGGCACGGTTTGTGTTCTCAAGCGATGATATTGACCCATACGACAAGCCCAGCAAGGAGCTCGGCCCGGCATGGGACAAATATCTCGGCATGCCGTTCAGGAATATCCCCAGCCCAAAAGAGGGCTATGAACATTTTGGCGACTATTATTTCATGCAGTGCGTTGAAAAGTTCAAGGAGTTGGGCATCGAAGCAGACATAGAAAGCACCGGCGCAGAATATGAAAAAGGCACGTTCAACGCAGCCATTAAAAAAATTCTTGACAACCATGAAAAAGTACAGGCAATCTATCGGCGGCTTTATGGTGATGAAGCCGGCGGGGCAAACAAGATTCCGTTCAATGTGATCTGTGAAAAATGTGGTAGGATAGCAACAACCATTGCCACGCACTGGGACAAGAAAAAAGAGCTGCTCACCTACGAATGCCGGCCGGATAATTCAGTCGTCAAATGGGCAATCGGCTGCGGCCAGAAGGGAACCATCAGCCCGTACAACGGCAATGGAAAATTCCCGTGGAAAGTCGAATGGGCAGCAAAGTGGCCGAGCAAAAATGTCATCTGTGAATACGCCGGAAAGGACCACTTCACTCAAGGGGGAAGCAGAACCTGCGCAGTGGCGATTAGCGATGAAGTGCTTGATTATCCACCACCGTATCCCTCAACGAGAAAAGAGACAGGAAAGGGCTATGAATTTTTCAACATCGGCGGCAAGAAAATGTCAACATCAAAAGGACAGGGCATTGCGTTTGCTGAAATCACCACCATTCTCCCGCCAAAAATTGTGCGCTGTTTGCTCGTGCGAAGCAGGCCGCACGCGGTGATTGACTTTGACCCATACCGGGACAACGACGTCATTTTTTTGTTTGACCGTTATGATGAAACCGAACGCATCTATTTTGGCGACAAGGAATCGGTCAAGGATCTTACCAAAAAAGAAATTGAAAAGCACAAACGGATTTATGAACTGTCCCAGACAACGAATGATATACCAAAAAAACTGCCGGTTCAAATTCCGTTTTCATTTGCCGCGCACGTTATTCAGATTGGGCTCAACGAATCTGGTGCACTCACCATTTTGAAAAAGCTCGGCCATATTCCCACAAAAGTTTCCGGCGTTGACCTGCATTATGTCACGGAACGGCTCCATGACGCACAACGGTGGGTTGAAAAATTTGCATCTGACGAATATAAATTTCAGGTGCAAACGCCGGAACACGTCGACAAAATAAAAAAAGAGCTTTCTGACAAGCAGCGCAGCAGCCTGAAACTTGTTGCAAAAAAGCTGAAGCAGAAAACATGGAAGCCGGAAGACCTGCACACCGAATTTTATGAAATCTGCACAAGCATTGACCTTGACATGAAAGAATTTTTCAATGCGGCCTACAAAGTTATCATCAACAAGAACCGCGGGCCGCGGCTCGCCGCATTTTTGATTGCACTGGGGGATACAGCGGTTGAATTGTTGGAACGGGTGTGAAATGGATAGGGTGAAGAAAAAAATTGATGGCTTCGGCCTGTGCACCGGAGCAGAACCGTTCGAAGAAGAAAAAGAACCACATGATAAATTCTGATAATGTAAAATTATCCTCACCACTAACCACCCACCTCAAGCCCCAGACCAGAGACCTAATACTAATACAAGAACCCATACGCCGCTTTATATCGCTTCTGGAAATTGTACCACTGGTCCTTGCAGTGTTTTTTTGCTTTTTCCTTGGCTTCTTCAATCGCATACGCCTCTGCTTTGCTCGGCTTGCGCATGAGCTTGCCGCAACTCTTGCAAAATACCGTTTTCAGATCGTTCATGGTTGAGCATTTGGTGCATTTCGGACCGCCGTCACCATGGCTGTGGCCATGGCCGCCGTGTTTCATGAAGGGAGCCATGAATGGCTCAAAAAGCCCGGCACGCTTGTCCTTGGAGTGCACCGGCTCTTTTGGAAAGTCAGTTTGGGTTGTTGATTCAGCTTCCTTGAGGTATTTTTCAAGCTCGTCGCCCAACGAAGTGTAGGCGGCTTTGACCGAAACATCAACATCACCGAGCAGTTCAAAATCTTCTTTGTCTCGGAATTCACGATACCGTCGGATATCATCTTTTGTCCATGCGTAGGCACGCACGGTAAATGTTGTTCTGCCGCAGTGCTGCGGGCCGCGCTGATAGCCCTCTTGGACAAATTTCATTTCAGGGCGTGAACGGTAGTCAAAGTGAAGATGATAGATGGCGTACACGTCACTGCCGACGGGCCGTTTTGCCAGCACCTCAATTTCAATAAGCGAACTTTCAAACGCTGCAATCAGGTGCGGACTGCTTGCCTTGCGGAAATCAAGCTGAAGCCGACGCAGATTTTTCAGGTACGGCTTGACCCAATTCATGTACATTTTGATGATGTCATAATGCTGGCGAAGATATTTGATAGTAAAAGTCCTGCGACTCTTCAGCTCCTTGGACGTGTGGAGTTTCCAAACGAGAAACGACTTGAGTTTTCGCGAGAGCACTTCTTTGACCTTGCGGTTGAATTCAAGCGTGTCAATATGTTTCTGAACATCAGTCGGGCTCATCGGCGGCGCGTCAAAAAAAAGGTCGGGAAGCGTGGCAAAGCCGATTTCGCGCGCCATGCCCAATACTGAGCTTGGGTTTTTTGCGCCGCCCTCGACAAGGTCAATCCAATATCCCTTCAGTGAAATTTCAGCAGACTTGTCAGCTTGATAACTTGCGTCATAAATATACATACGCTCGTCAAGAATACGCAGTTCGCGCACCAGCTGGAACAGTTCCTTGACCATTTTTCCAATCGTCGCCAGAAACTGGCTTACCTTGTCCTGCTGGAGCCCGATACGCTGCTGGGCAACGCCAAAAAACGCAGAGTGCTCTGACGCAGCAAAGATGTCAAGAATTTTTTCAAACTCGGCAAACTCATTTTCTTCGCGCAGAAAATCAAGCGCGCGAAAATAGAGGTCTTCAATGGATTGATTGTACACTTCGTAGATGAGCCGGAAGCGCATATTCGTCCTGCCATCTGGATACGGGCCACCGCCCCACACAAGCGGTTGGGGAAAATTAGTCGGCAGATAGGTATGGATACCCTCTTCTCCTGTTTCTTCAGGAAAATCAAAATCTTTGATGCTGACCATGGTCCTCTTTTTTGTTTTCGTTTTTTTCTTTTTTCTTTCTGTTTGCTTTAAAGGAGCGCACTGTTGTTTTTTAATGTTGTGCTATTTTTCGCATCGTGTGCTTGCCCTTAGAGGATTAAGTCTTTTCGCGGCTTGTACAGCACGACCACAAATCCAATCTGCTGGATGATTTCCGCGCCTACCTTTTCTGCGAGCTGTGCCGCGAATGCCTGTTTTTCTTTTTTCGATGGGTGCTCGGAAAATGCAGACGGAAGAAATTTTAATTTGACGAGATTTCTTTTTTTCAGCTGGTTCGCAAGTTCGTCAACAATAGTGGGAGTGAGACCTGCTTTGCCAATCTGTACAGTTGCGGAAAGTGTGTGCGCCTGCTGGCGTAATTTTTTCAGGAGAGTTTGGTCCATAGGGAATGTGAGAGATGCCGAGGGGTTAATGAAGGTAGTGATGGTTGCCATGCTCGTGCTCAAGCCGCTGGCGCTGTTTCAGGTCGTCAATATGGTCATGCTTGATTTTGAGCATACTGCGAAGGTCGTGGCGATGCTCTTCAACCATCGCGGCAACCCGTTCCCCACCCAGCAGGTGTGGCAGGATAACGTAGTCAGCCCCAGCAGCATACAGGCTTAATGCGTCGCTAATGGCCGTTGCGGTGACCATGACAACGGCGCGATGGTTCACTGCCCTTGTTTTTTTGATAATCATAAGGCTGTCGTCGTGTGAAGGAATCGTTGAGATAATAAGCTTTGCTTTTGAAAGGTTGATGCGCTCAAGAATTTCATCATCGCTGACATCGCCATACAAGCATGGAAGATTTCTCGCGGCAAGCCGGCGAATGATATCAGGATTGTAATCGACCACCATAAATGAATAGCCCATTTTTTGAAACGTCTTGAAAATGCTGTAGCCAATGCGGTCATACCCAATGAGAATTGCGTCCGAAGCAACGTCCTTGTGCGGCATAAATCCGAGATGGGTACCTCCACCCAGCCGCTCAAACGGTGTGAGAAACCGCGAAAAAAAAGAGTACAATTTTTGGTCAAACTGCATGAAATAGGATGTCGCAGCCATAGTCACGACGGCAAGCACGATGGTCAGCGTGAAGAGTTCATTGGACAGGTGGCCAGCAGCAAGACCGGCACCCGCCAAAATAATGGAAAATTCAGAAACCTGCGCAAGCGAAATCGCGGTCTGAAAAGAAACTTTTTTGGTGTAGCCGAAAAAACTGGTGATAAGCAGGATAATGAATGGTTTGAGTAGTATGACCAATAGAGTGAAGACAACCAGAGGAATGACAATTTTGTTGAATGATGAAACCACCATGCTCATGCCCAACGACACAAAAAACAAGGTTGAAAAAAAATCCTTGAGTGATTTTACTTTGCTCACCATTTCAATGTTGTACGGCAGGTTTGCGAGCGAGAGCCCTGCAACAAATGCGCCGATGGCAATCGAAATGTGGAGGGAATAAAAGAGCAGTGAGAATAAAAAACAGACGCTCACTGCGCCCATGAAAAGAAGCTCTTGCGATTTTGCTGCAAAGCGAAATAAGGACGGAAAGAGGTATTTGCTGCACAAAAATGCAAGCACAAACACGCCGCCGATTTTCAGAAGCGGCGAGCCGAAAAACGATGCGCTGAGTGAGGCAGTTGCTGACGCATCAACCGAGGCAAGGAGTGATAGGGCAATGAGCGCGATGACGTCCTGAATAAGAAGGATACCGATGATTATTTTTCCGTGAAGAGTGTCAAGCTCGTGATTGTCAGATAACAGCTTGACCACAATCATCGTGCTGCTGAACGCAACAATCAAGCCGAGATAGGCCGCTTCGATGTTTGAAAAGCCCAGCACCCGCGCCGCGCCAAAACCAGCAGCAGTGAGGACAAGCACTTGAATGACGCCGCCCACGATGACAACAAATCCGATGTCTTTTATTTTTTTGATGGCGAGCTCGAGGCCAACGATGAATAAAAGAAATGCAATGCCAGCAAGGCTCATGGCGGTAATCAGTTCAGTATTGTTCACCAGCCGTCCAACTGGCCCAAGGAGAAAACCGGCAAGAATGTACGCGGGAATGAGCGGCTGCCGAAGGAAGCGTGCAAGAAACGCGCCTATCGTTGCCACAATAATCATGACGCCCAGTTGGATAAAGACTTCTGCCATAGTTCCTCTTTTGGATTGAAGGTAGATTGGTAGATTATATGAGAATATGAGAAATAGGCGTTTATAAAGTTTTATACGTTTATCTTCACAAAAACGAGCTCAGAAGTGCATTTTCTGATTCCGCGACTTTGAATGATACTGGCTTTTTTCTGCGGATGGTGCTGTATTGGATAACAGTTTCTTTGAGATCGTCGAAGTCGGTCAGGCGGGTTGTTTTTGGCGTAGGTATTCACCTTTTTATTTTGTCGCTTCCTTGAACCAGAGCTCGCTTTCTGACGCTGCGCGCAGGAGGCCTTCATCGCCCCTGAATTTGCGGATGAGGGCGAGTTGTTCTAATGCGCTTTCTTCTGCGGGATTTGACTGCATAATGAGTACCTGTCCTCCGAATCCGGAAATACCACGCAGCATATGAGGGACCTTTTTTTGAATGCTGAATGACGCGCCGGGCTCAATAAGTTCTGGACTGTTAGCTTTCCCGTGAAGCTCCAAAATCATTTCCCCATGATTATATCCCCAGACATGCCCATCCGCTAAAAGCTCAAGATCGCCACCAAGTGGTATTGCCGGCAAGTAGAATTCAGAAGCAATAAATGAAGGGTGGGCAGTGATACCGTTCATCAGTATTCGTCGCCAATTATTTGAATCGTCGTACTGCACCCTCTTTGCATCGTCGTATTTTCTAAACATGAATCCACCCAGCTCATCAAATGAGGAAGCTGGGGCCTCTGCAGGAAGCATCTTTTCCATAAGTGCAAGATATTCTGCTGGTTCCAGCGCATGCGCCAGCGCGCGAAAATCATCATTGCCAATCGCGCCGAGGTCCGTCACCGCAAGAATGTATCCTTCTTTGCCGGGCGGCACGGTAAATGAATGGCGAGTAAAAGGGCTGATAGCGTTGGCATCTCCGGTATGTGCGGCAATGACCTGTTTTTTCCCTTTATCATCAATCCAGTGATAATTCACATCACCAACAACAACAGTCATCTGGCGTTCGCGATGGCCGTTATTGAAATATTCATCCGGAAGGTTTGGATCACTTGGATCCCATTCGAAATGCTCGACAATTTTTTCAGGAATGATAGAAGATTTTCTTTGCGCCGCGGTATGATAATAGGTGTAATATTTAACACGCGGGACATCAACGCCACCGCGCTCATACTCGCGAAATCGTTTTTCAGATTCTTCGGCGGTGCAAATGACCACCCCATCACGAGAATCGTCATGGACGGGAACGCGATGCGCATAGCGTGGATCAACCAGTTCGCGAACGCTTAAAGGAGAACTGCGCTCGATAGCGATCAAAAGCGGCGCGTTTGGAGGTGCTTTTGATGCGCAAACAGCACCCACATAGTCACGTGGTAAACCATGCTGGTCAGCAAAATCAGCCGGTGTCGTCTTGATTCTGTTCAATTGTGCTTTAAGAACTGCGCCGTAATCGTTGGCAAAGGGAACATTGCCCGGAATATCAATGCCTCCGGGAACTGATACGCCTTCCGAAGGTGTTGCATAATTTGATGCCATAAAAATCCCCCCATTATTCTTGCCATTATTCTTTCTGTTCCATCGCCTCTTTTGTTAATTCCTCTTTCGCCTGTCGTCGATACCCGCCGTACTTATCTTCCGGCGAATATTTCGGCGGCCGTGGAATCACTGTTGCGCTGGCGCAGCAGGTTTCTTTCATTGTATATCCCTGGCAGGATACGCATTTCAAAAGGTGATGAGACATGGTACACCTACACCGCTGCAGATTTTTGTTTTTTCTCAGCCAATCGGTCAAAGCCGAAAGTGCCTTTAGCATCCAGCACGATTTTGGACAGCATCCCTGTTATCTCTTCAAGGGTTTTTTCAGCGCCTTTGTAATTCTCGTCAGTAACCGTGACATGATACTTGCCAGCGCCAAAATAGGAATATTTAACGCCTTTGTGGCGTGCTTTGGCAAACGCGTCGCGAATCACGCTCACGCCATCAGGATTGTACAGTATAATAGTTATCACGCCTGCCAGCGAAACTTCTGGTGGCTTGATACGGAGCTTGACGTGCGCATCAACGCGCTCTTCAATTTTTTTCTCAAGCCCGAGCTGGTGTATGTCAAACGTTCCCAGCGCAATGTCTTCAAAGCAAGGATAGACCATTTCATAGAATTTGAAAACTTTTGGCGCGACCTGATCGTAGAGCTTTTCCAGCGGAACTTTGAGCTCGTGCGCCACAAAGCCGAGAATACGCTCGGCAAGCATTTCCTGCTTGAGCTGAGTATTTTTCTGGCGGCGCTGGCTTTCAGTCACCCGCCGCAGCGAAAGGTCAATGTGGCCGCGCTCGGGATTCACGCGAAGGATTTTGCAGATGATTTTCTTGCCCTCGCGAACAAATTCGCGGATGTTGCGAATTCTGCCGGCAGAGATTTCAGAAATGTGAATAATGCCGCTCTTGTCCTGATACTCATCCAGCGCCACGAACACGCTGTTGTGCTGCACGTTAGTTGCCGTGCAGAGGACGATTTCAGATTCTTCCGGAAAACCGGGCTTTGAGTAGAGCATATATGCAGGGAGAAAGTGTTGGTTTAAAAAGGTTTCTTAAAAACCTTTATAAATGAAAACGACTAGTAAAAAACAAAAAAGAAGAAAAGATAAGAAAACAGAAGAAGAAAAAAGAGGTTTCATGTGCACCATCTCCTGTCATTGCTGGAATACGACCGCGCATGGATTGACGGTGTGCTGAAAAAAGCAGCTGGCCTCAAGGTGCACCCGCAAAAATATTCTTCTACGCTCAAAAACAAAACGCTTGCTATGTTGTTTATGAAAACATCAACGCGTACGCGCTGCTCGTTTGAAGCAGGCATGACGCAGCTGGGCGGCCATGCGATGTATCTCGACGTGCGCAGCACGAATTACACGCTTGGCAGTCTTGCAGATGAAACAAAATGTCTTTCCAGATACGCAGATATCATCATGGCGCGCGTGTTCAAGCACGACGAAATCAAAGCCATTGCACGCGCAAGCAGGGTGCCGGTGATTAATGGATTATGCGACCTGTACCATCCCTGCCAAGCGTTGGGTGACTTACTGACAATTCAGGAAAAGGTTGGAAAGCTCAAGGGCACAACGCTTGCATTTATCGGTGATGGAAACAATGTGTGCAACTCGCTGATTATCGCAGGCAGCAAGATGGGCATGAAGGTTCGCGTGGCAACGCCGAACGGCTATGAGCCGGCGCCACACGTTGTCGCATTTGGAAAAAAGCATGGCCTGTTCTTGACGCACAATCCGGTTGAAGCATTACGAGGCGCTGACGTTGCGTACACTGACACGTGGGTTTCCATGGGGCAGGAAAAAGAAAAACAGAAACGCACCAAGGCATTCAAGGGATTTCAGTTGAATATGGCGCTGCTGAAAAAAGCCGGCGCGACGCATGCGCGCATCATGCATTGCCTTCCTGCGCACCGTGGCGTGGAAATCAGCGACGACGCGATTGATTCAAAAAATTCTGTTGTCTACGATCAAGCAGAGAATCGGATGCACGTGCAGAAGGCGGTTATGTTGAAGTTGATGGGGAAGTTTTGAAAAGAGAGAATAGAAATAAAAAGAATAGAGATAAAAACGTAAAAATTTATTCCAACACTTCTAAAATTCTCGCCTTGACTCTTGACTTTCCGCCGGTTGGCTCAGCAACAATCTTACCGCAGACCAGGCATTTGACCATGGTTGATGCCTTGCCGAAAATAATCTGCTCGTTCTTGCATTTTGGGCAGCGTATCTTGACGAATTTGCTGGTTGGTTCTTTGACAGGACGCATGAAAAATCACCGTGTTTATGTAAACTCAACTTTCTTGGTTCGGATGCCGTAGCGCTGGACATGCGTCTTGCTGCACACCGAACAGGTGTAGCGCAGGTCAGTTTTCTTGGTCCGCTTCTTGCCGGTCATCTTGAATTTGGTGACTGCTGGCTTCGAATAACGGCCTAGGTTTCCTCTGCCGCGTGCCTTGCCACGCTTGCGTGCGCGGTACTTTGAACCATAGCTCAAGGATGAGCCGGCCTTTTTCTTTGCCGTGCTAATCTTGTGCTCAGTATGCTTTTTGCAGTACGGGCAGAGACGCTGAATAGCTTTTGGACGCTTCATGTTTAAATACCGATTATTATTAATTATCACTCAATACTACGGCTTGAGAACGGCAGGGTTTTATATAGTTTACTGTTTTATAAAGCTACGAGCCTATTCTACTGATATCGCCTTGCCGCTCTCCAGAATGATATCAGCGATGATTTTGGGGAGTTCGGCAGTATCACCGGAGGTATAAGGCCCGTAAATCTCCAGATTTGGGCCAATAAATTTCGGCTGGTTTTCTCGGAACTGGAGCCGGATTTTTCTGAGGTCTTGGTCTTCATCGGCAGATGATGAACCGACTAAATCTCGGACAGGTGGAGCACTAGGAGAAACAGATGGGGAAGATGCAAGAGGCGCATCTGAAGGAATGGAAGAGGAGAAGGAAGAAGAAGTTGAAAGAGAAGGAGAAAAAACCGTCGAAGCAGAAGCAGCAAGCGAAT
Organism: Candidatus Woesearchaeota archaeon; assembly: GCA_030651375.1. Classification (NCBI taxonomy): domain Archaea; kingdom Nanobdellati; phylum Candidatus Woesearchaeota; species Candidatus Woesearchaeota archaeon. Next base: position 163,073 of record JAUSFM010000003.1, read on the forward strand.
TAATTGAAGAAAGCGAAGAATTGAGCGAAAAAGTATACTCATTATTCTCAAGATGTGACAGCACCTGCATTCGCTTCAGTTTGAGCACATCACACAAACTATCAAACAGCAGTTTCTCATGCTCAAGGAGCGTACTGACTTCAATGATGCTCTGCGGTGAAACCGTCTTGATGAGCGCCATGTTCATAAGTTTTCGTTCACGCCGCGCATAAATATCTTTAAGCAATTTTTTAATGTTCAATACCAGCGAACGATTGCGGTCGAGAACATCATCGGTCATTTCCGGCATGGTTTTTCTAAGATCTTTCATGTACGCAACGGCGCGCTCAAAGAAATCATGCTCAAGCTTTTGCAGCTCATCGCGATTTTTCTCGCGGCGATAGAGCTCAAAGAGTGTTTCGTAGGTAATGACTACCTCATTCGTTCGTGCCATGACTAACCCCCAGAACGAGGAAAACAGGGGGGTTTAAATTTTTTGTGAGAGTGCATAAGTATATAAAGCAGCAGGGGTTTTCCGACGACATGAAAACAAAAGCCGGCACTGCATCTGAAGCCCGCATCACGTTCAGAGACCTCCAATTTCACGAAGCAGACCATGGAGACCAAACAGCGATAAAAGTGACGCTGATGGATAATTTCTATTTCACCATCCCAAAAACCGAGCTTGATGCCATCGGACAATGGAGAATTGAAGAAAAAGCCCTCGTACTAACCGGCATATCTGATGAAAAAGCGCAGAAAAAAATGTCCTTTCTGATTGTAAAATATATCACCAACCTCAAAAGTTTTCTCAACCATCCGGCAACGTATGTCCACGCGCTGTCTGGCATTCCGCTCATGGGCACGCTGTTCTTCGGCATTGTTGACAAGGCAACTGACTTGATTGAAGTCAAGCCGCTTGCCGGCTGCAGCATGAATTGCATGTTCTGCTCGGTTGATGAAGGCCCGTTTTCAAAAAAAAGCCACGACTTTATCGTCGAGTGCGAGTACCTTGTTGACGAACTCCAGAAAATATTGGATTACAAAGAGCACAACAACATGCAGGTGTATATCAACCCACACGGCGAGCCACTCTTGTATCCGAGAATCGGGCTACTCGTGGAAAAAATAAGAAATATTCCGTGGGTGGGGAAAGTTATTATCATCACCAGCGGATTTCAGCTCAACCAACGACTTGTTGACGAGCTCGCCCATCCGAATGTCCAGCTCAATGTGTCGCTCTGCGCCATGGACCCTGAAAAAGCAAAAAAAATAGCAGGAATCCCCGCGTACAATCTGGCGAAACTGCTTGACGAAATCCGCTACGCCGCCAAAAAAATGGACGTCATGCTAACCCCAGTCATCATGCAAGGCATCAACGACGACCAGCTCGAGCCGCTGATTCAGTTCAGCAAAGAAGCCGGCTGTACTGCAATAAAAATGCAGAATTTTCTCACCAACAAGCGCGGCAGAAATCCAGTACAGGAACTGCCGTGGAACACGTTTGAAGAACAGCTGCGCGCGCTGGAAAAAAAATATGGCATCAGCCTGTTTTTTGAAATGCGAAAACTGCCGGAAACAAAAGAACTCCCGCGCCCATTTAAAAAAGGGCAGTCAGTCATTGCAAAAATTGCCTGCCAAGGCCGGTACAAAAATGAGTATGTTGCGGTGGCAGAAAACCGAAGCATTCTGGTACGAAATGATGATTTTAAGAACAGGGATGCCTCCACCGTGATTGGAAAAACAATGAAGATTAAAATCCAGCGCTCCAAACATAACCTTTTTATGGGAGAGGCGAACTGTTAGGTCATGATAGGCAGAAAAATAGGCGAGGTTCATGCATCTACCAACACAAACGTGTTGTGTGAAGTCGATGGTGCGGGATTAGTTTCGGCCAATATGAACCGGAACGAGCAAGAAACGGACTGTTAAGGAACTGTTTCGGTGCGGCGACACCGGCAAGTATTCAATCAGAGGCAAAAATTCGGCGCCGAATTTTTGCCGGGCGAGAAAAACAGAAAGTACGAACAGCATGGTTTCCTTGCCCCCATCTTGTCTGCAAAGTGCAACCCGTTTTAGTAAGGGCCGAGTTTGAAAATGCAAATAGGCGAACCAAAAAATAATGGCGACACCATGACAACAAAAAAACCGTCCATCCTCATCGGCTGTGTAACTTATTTCAAGCAGGCACCGGTACTTGACCTGCTGATTGAGTCGCTAAAAAAACTGGAAGGAAATGGAACCGGTTTTTTCGCCGATGTTCTTTTCGTCGACAACTCGCCAGGTGATGTTTATTTCAAATATCTGCAAAAAAAACTTGCCGATGCAAAACTTCGCAACAAGGCGATGGTCGCCTATGACGCGCCCGGCACCAAAAACAGAATCGACCGTATTATCACGGGAAGGAACATTATTCGCATGGAGTTTCTTAAGAACAAAGACTACACCCATCTTTTTTTCCTCGACACTGATGTTATTGTGCCGCCGGAAACCATCATCAAGCTTCTGGGCAATGACAAGCCGCTCGTTGCAGGACTGTACCTTGCCCGCCAGCAGCTTCCCAATGGCAAGACAGGAGTATTTCCTGTTGGCTGCGTCGCACACAGCCCGGGCAAAGTCCGTCAGCTCATGATTGATGAAATATGGGAGCCGAAGATTATTGAAGCAGCGGTGACCGGCCTCGGATGCGTCATCATCAGGCGCGACGTACTGGAAAAGGTTTTATTCAGAAACATCGGCGATACAACCACGGGCGGCGAGGACACGGCGTTTTACAGCGACGCGCGCAAAGCCCATTTCTTATTGTTCATTGACACGGCAATTAAGTGCGACCATTATTTCTACCCGCCGGACGATGAGCGAAACGCGCTCCTGATGTTCAGCAGATACCGGAAAAAAGGAGAACAAACCGACGTGTCGTATTCTTTTTCTTTTGGAATTAATGCGAAGTAGAAGCATTGAGTTCTTGTCTTTTGAGATTCAGAAGTTTTTTCTGTGGTGATGAAAACCAATCAAAGAAAAAGAAAGAATAAAAAAAAGAAAAAATAAAATTTTATTTTACAACCTTATGGCTGCGGAGCACTGACCATTATCTCGCCAGAAGCAGTGCCCGGTTGGACAACAACTTCTTTGCCGACAAGCTTGTCAGCGTAGCTCGAATATTCAGCCAGTACCTTGGTTGCGCGTCGGGTATCCGCTGCGCTCCATCCTGCAACGAGGAGTCCCATCTTGCCGCCCGCATGCTCATAGAGCTTGATGACAGCACTGCCTTCTTCAAGGCCGGACTCAGCGCCACACAGAGGCGTGTCTGATCCCATCCACTTGGCCGCGACACTGTTGATACAGGGTCCGCCAACCGCGACGATGTTCTGGCTTGTTTCTTGGCCAGCCACTTCGCTAGAGAGCTTTGCAGAGCCAACCGTGATTGGGTTGACTACAACTGCGCCGCCCTGCGTTGGACCTACACGTGAGGTCTGGGTTGAACCGATGGTCACGAATACATCTGCGCCTCTCTGGCTCAGCGGGTATTCAATGGTCAGGTCGTTTGCGTCATTCGTGCTGGACTCGTCAGTCTGCTCAAAGAAGCCACCGTACGTTGTCAGACCTTGGATAAGGTCTTCTTCGTCCAGCGTCTGCATCTTGAGGAGGTTCTGCTTGTTGCCGAGCACAGTTTTGTTGGCTGTGTCCTGGAACATCTGCGGCGACGGCACGACAAGGTTGACCTTGTTGCCCGTGTTTGCAAACAAGCTGAGGAAGACTACTTCATCAGCTGATCTTCCAGCGCTTCCTGCACCCATCAATCCAGAGCCGTCAAACTCAGTTGCCCGTGTTGTCAGGCTGACTGAAAAGTTGACACCGGTCGAAAAGTTTATCGAATAAAACCGGAAGAACGACTCACCGATACCACCAGATATGTTGGTCGAGTTTCTCCACGACCTCTGGAGCTCACGGAGCTTTGACTCGTTCAGGTCGCCCAGCGAGGTTGAAGCCCCGTCAGAGAAGGGGAACTGCCATCCCTGTTCTGCAAAACCACCGGTTCCGCCCGAGAGGTTACCCACCACGCCACCCGAGTCGTTAAAGACTTTGGTAACGTTGACACCACCAAGACGGAGAATACCGCCGCCATTTACGACGACATCAACCATCATAGCGTCTATGCGTGAGTCAGCGTTCTGGTCAATTGCCAGTGGGAACTTGCTGCTGCTTGCTGCACCAGCTTGGTTCTCGCCGTCGCTCACATACACGGTGTAGGTGTTACCACCAACGATAAGGGTTGATGCCCTACCGAGGATGCAGGTGTTGGCGAGGTTCGTCGTGATGTAGGAAAGCTGTCGCTGTCCTGTTGCATCATCCTGGAAGGTAATCTTCCGGTTTGATGTATCAACACTCTCATACGAAAGTATGTGAGTGAATGACGTCTCATCGCCTTGCCCATAGCCGATGCCACCGGCATCAGTCAAGACAAAGTAGTCGCCTTCGTCAACGTTGAACCAGTTTCCACAGGTGTCTGAGTTAGGCATTGACTGGTTTCCCACGCCCGAAAGGGACCTGAAGAAGCCGTTGATACCTTCCAACTCGAGACCGATGCCGTTCGTCTGGCCAAAGCCGACGTTGGTCTCGTTGATGTTACCTTCAACGAAAATCAGGTCGTCGTTATCGTCACCGTATTTCGGCGACGTTGTTTCAGTGTCTCCTGAGTTGTCGATGAAGGGTATGTCATATTCGAGTCCTTCACGGTTGGTGAACTGGAGGTCATATCCGTTGTCTCCCTTGGAGTTAAAGCGGACGATTGACACTCCCGTGTCCATCAGGCCTTCGTAGCGGATGTCCCAGTCGTCTGAGAGCATACCTTCAGGCTCGTCCAAGTATTCGCGCAATCCGTGTCCCGGGGCGATAAAGAGGTCGCCTTTCGGAGCGTCGGACTTCAGCTTGTACTGGATAGACTGCAGCTCAAAGGTGTCACTACTGTTAGTGTATGTGCCCTTGATCTTGACACGCGAGTCTTCAATATCCTCTTCGTGCACTTTTACGCCGCCGGGAACAAACGTGTCGTCGGTGAAGTTGCTGTCAGTGATTCTGACCTTGTTAGCGCCGAGGAAGAACTCCACGATGTCGCCGCCCGTCTCTTCATTTGCCTCGTTGGGCAAAAGGTCCCGGATGCCAATTTCAGTGCCATCACGGAGGACGTCGGTATCACCATCTTTGAGTTCGTCGGTAATTTCTCCGTTGACGGAGAATTTTGCGCTTTCCCGGTTGTCCGAGACAATAACCAGTGTTACTTCGTACTCTTTGCCGTCGATGGTGTATGTTCTTGTTTCTCCTTCTTCAAGGGTGTCGAGAACATCGCCGCCGAGCAGTTCGAGAGCAATAACAGGTGTTGTTATGTCAGTCTGGATTTCAGTGTTAACCACGGAAAAGACTTTGCCGAGGATATTGAGTTCCTCGTCTTCGAGGTCGTTCAGAATCTTCGTGCCGCTTGTTCCGCTGCGGAAGTTAACGTCAGACTTGACGCCTTCTTCAAATTCCAGTTCGTACTGGAACATGGTGTTTCCGTCAACAAATTTCAAGTAGTCGCCGACAACGTCGTCTTCGTCTTCTTCAAAGACAATCGCGCCGGAGTCAATATAGTCAGCGTTTGTTTTGTCCTGGAACGTCTGGAAGCGCAGGTACTGGTTGTAGTCCGTGCTGCCTTTGTCCGTGACAATGGTTCCGCCCTGGAGGCCGGCAAGGTCAAACTCGGTGAGTACTTCCTTAACCTGTCCAATGGCTTCCTGGATTTCAAGCATGTCGTTTGGTTCTGAAATGGAAACTGCGTCTCCACTTATAGAAACAGCGCCACCCTGTCCACCCGGCTGCGTAGGCGCCGCAAGCGGCTGGCCCAGTGCAAACTGGAGACTAGTTGCGATGTCGATAGAACCGACGACGTCTTCTGCTGCTGCTTTGTCACCGACAACGATGACACCGTCAAACTGGCCGTTCTTGATAAACGAACCCGGATAGTTGCTGAGATCAGCAGCCATTGCTCCGAGCATCGTCGCACCAATCATGGACATGCCGACGCCTAGTGCAGCTATTTTTTTAATAGCCTTTACTACCTTCATCTAAACACCTTCCCAGATTTCTCTGGTGTGATGGGCTATCCTTTGCTCTACCCTTCTATCTTTTTACCCTCTGATTCTTGATACCCCATTGATGCGGCTAAACACCAATAAGGTAATTCTTGAATATGATGACTCAGGCGCACAATGCCCAAACATCCGTAATCTGTTGGCTATACTTGAGCAGGAAATTTCTGTGTTTTTAAAGTTTGTGGACGCTGATGGTTTTCGGTTGGTTGATTCCATCTTATACACCTTTTATTGCTGTTTTATGGCCACTTGAGCATGTCATTATTGATGAGTGCTCATTAGTGGTTTGTGTTGGTAGTGTGTAGTTGGTAGCGGATGGTGGCGAGCAGTTATTTTTCCTGCACAGCCACATGGCCACAAACGACCAGCGACAAAGAACTACCAAGCGTGCATAATATAAATACCTTTCCTGGGAACAAAGCAGGGAAGAAAGGAGAATAAAGGCCCATTTGCGATTTTGTTTATTTTTAGGCGTCCGAACTATGAAATTGATTTTGCCAGTGTTTCAAGCTGCTGGCGAAGGATCGGCTCGAGCTCAAGCTTCAGCACTTGAGTACAATACGACCGCGCTTTCTCCGGTTGCTGTACCTGCACCAGCAAGTTGATGAGGTTAGTATAGAAGCTGACGGTGCCGGGGTATTGAGTGATAGCGGCTTCAAGCAATGTAATGGCCTTGTCGCCGTTGCCTGACAATAGATACGCAGTATAGAGGTTGTTGTACACCAGTTCAATGTATGTGTGCATACCTGCTTTTTCTGCCTCTGCCTTGGCCTTTTCGAGGATTTTAACCGCTTCTCCCGTCTTGGAGTCTTGGATCAGGCCAAAGCCGACCATGTTGAGAATTTCAGGGTCAGTAATATTGTTTCGCAGTGCAGTCACCAGAATTTGGAGGGCTGCCCGTGGCCGTGCCTGCTGAAACAGCAGCGCAGCAAGCAGCAGGTAGCTCGGGCGCAGGCCGGCGTTGAACTCGATGCTCGTGCGCAGCTGCTGTTCTGCCTCGTCGCGCTTTCCCGCTTTGAGCAGAAGGACGGCAATGCGATAATAGAGGGAGGTGTTCTTGCTAAGCATATGTTTGTGCTTGTGCTTCTCATCTGCGCCGGCTGCTTTCTGGAAAAACACCAGTGCCTGCTGATCCTCGCCGAGTTCCTCATGCATGCACGCGCGGTCAAAAAAAAGTTTCGGGTCATGCGGATGCTCACTGCACTGCTTTTCGAGAATGCTCAGGTACAGCCGATTTTTTGCAGTCTCCTGTTCCGGCAGTTCAGAAGGAAATGCATGGAAAAAAATGTCAGCGCCTGCAATTTGGGCTTTTTTTTCAAACAGCGCATCCTCAAGGGTCTCAAAAATTCGGTACTTGTAGCGGTATTTTTTATTTTTGAACAGCCGGATGTTCGGCACGTCAATAAATGATGTTGCGCCTTCGCCGCGCGTGGCAATCTGCTTTCCCAACGAAGAAAAATCGAGCTGTTTTCCTGCCTGTCGACGATACTGACGCCGGGTGAGGAGATATGCTTCCGGCCCATCGTAGCTAAGAATAGTGTGTACCTTTCGTGCGTCTTTCTCGGTGAGCACTTCATCCTGCTCGAGCATGAGCACCCACTGGCCCGATGCTTTGGTGAGCGCCTTGTTGCGCGCTGCTGCAAAATCAAGCTCGGAGTTGAGCTGGGGAAAATCAATGAGGTGGAGAGGAATGTTTTTGTTTGATTTTTCAAGTGAATCAGCATACGATTTCACGACGGCCTGCGTCGAATCGGTACTGCCAGTATCAACGACAATAAACTCGTTCGCCAATCCGCGAAGAGAATCAAGTGCATCCTCGATCGTTACTGCGCCGTTGCGGGTGATAACGCAGACAGTCAGAAGCGAAGAAGTAAGGGAAGATGTTTGCGCAGATACCGGTTGAGTGGGAGCCGATGCCAATTTTTTTGCCATTCTTGAAAAGAGGAAAGAAGGGTTTTATTAAGTTAATGGAAGAAGAGCAAGAAGAGGTACCGTGAGAGATTACAAATCAATAGATTAGAACAAATTATTTAACAAGAACCGCGTTAACCAATCCATCCTGACCCGGCCTGCTGGTGACTTTTGCGCGGCCTTTTTCCGTCTCAACAACGGCACCTTTGGTGATGATGTTTCGCCGGACAAAGTTTCGGTTTGCCGGATTATCAACGACAGACGTGATTTTGACTTTTGAGGATTTCTTGGTCTTTGGGTCAGTCAGGTTTGCATACGACGCAAAGGCACGTTTCAGCTTCACATCGCCGCCTTTGGTACGGAACTGTTTGAGCAGGTCAGCGCCGATGGATGTATTCGTCGGCAGGTTTCCCTTATGCATCAGCTTCCGTTTACGGAATGGAACGTACCGTGAGCCAGTTTTGCTCCGGTGCCCTTTTGAGTGATCAACGACCATATGCTACCTGAACCGCCCCACTTATTTATATGTTTTTCTAATTATGTTTACGTTTGCAGCGTGCGGTTTGCAACGGTGTACTCCAAACTGTAAACTCCGAACCCCAAACTAAAGCTTTATATATCAGCAGCCATCAAACCTGATTATTTACCTTTTTTGAGGGGTGTACTATGGAACAAGCACGACCGTTAGATGCATTAAACGACTCACGCGGAAAGCGCGTCATTGTCGAGTTAAAAAATGGAAAGCAATTCGTTGGCAAGCTCAAGGCATTTGATGTTCACATCAATGTTGTTCTGACTGAAGCCGAGGAAAAGTCCGGTGAGGAACTGCTCAGAAAAGTGGGCACGGTCTTCATCCGCGGCGACACGATCACCGTATTGTTCCCGGCATAACATAACGTCGGGATACATAAATAGGCGAAACGATGACCAAAGGAACCGCATCCAAAGGAAAGCATTCTGGAAAGAAGACTCATATCTACTGTCGGCGCTGCGGCGGCCACAGCTACCACAAACGCCATAAAATCTGCGCGAAGTGCGGCTTTGGAAAAACTCCGCGGCAACGAAGTTATAGCTGGCAGAAGAAGTGAAGTATGGGAAATATTGATGATCTTGTTCCGAACTACCGTGAAGGAGATTTTCGGGGTGAACGTCCGTTTCGAGAAGAATTTCGAGGCCTGGTATATCACTTAACGTATCCTGTTATTGAAGTTGAAAGAGAGATGTTGTTCTGGACAAATCAAGGGTACCGAGTTGGAATCATCTATGGATTCATGACTGAAAAAGGTCCGGCATCATCTTTTAATGTGTATGGTGATATTCCTGTATGGGCGCAGGATAAATTAAAGCAGAGTGGCGTCACTGTTACTTTGAAAAAACCTCGCGGAGAATTTGAACGGATATAGATTAGGCAAAGATTACGCAATTTTTTATACACGACAGAAAAAGGAATAGTTCGAATTTTATCGTTCTGTGTTCGTCATCCGTGTCCATGCGCTCTCGTAGCGCTCGGTGCTCTGAACCGGAGCAATTCTCTGCGCGTTATCAATTAAAAAACCAGGTGGTTGACTAACGCCGTCACGGAACACAAGTGTTCCACTTTGAGGATCGTACGCGCGAAGCACATGGCCAGCTGCTTGCGCACTTTCAACAAGTTCGTTGACTGGTGCATCAGCTTTCGGCTGAAGAAGATAATCATTTTCGCGAACAAAGGGGCCAACAAGGCGACGAGCATGCTGGCGCAACGGAGCTGTTTTTCCCTGATCAAAATAAACGAGTCTCCGTTTCTCGTCGTACGACACGCGTGTTTCCGTACCACAATCAATGATTGCAGTTGTGTAGGAACGAAGACGCTGGAATTGTGCATGAGTCAAATAGGTTGAATCAAGGCGGAAGAGAAGTGGATCACGAACTGAGAGGGATGACAATGAGCCTTCACTTTGTGTTGCAAGCTCTGAAGCAAATGTTTGACCTTCAGATCTGCTGGACTCGGTCAAGTGAAGAATCAAAGTAGGGTGATAGTGTATTGCGGGATCACGCGTTGGTTCAAGAAAGGACTCTTCAAATGCATCGACAGATGATATAGGGCGTTGGGGCGAACTGGTAGGAACTGAAAATCCAAGAATCGTGCCGGAAATGTCGTCAGTCAAAGGAGATGTACCTGCTGAAGGCTTTGATTCTTTTTTTGGTTCTTGAAATGCTTTCCAAAACGCATCAAGAGAACCATAGCGCCCTTCTTCGGCCATTTTTGTTACCAGTGCGCTGGTATGGTCAAGATCTGCCCGAACAGCTTGTGCAACTACTCCTGCTGCTTCAGCGCGTTGGCGTTCACGTTCGTCGTCATATTCTTTAAAAATGGGACCAACAAGTGCATCAACACGTGCGTATAGCTCGGCATCACTTCGGGGTAAACGGTCAGTTCTCATTCTCTCAGCACTCACAAGCTCCATATAACGCCTCTTTTTTAGTAAAACCTCTTATTTTTGTTGGTAATTTATAAACATTTCGGTTTCGGCGGACAAAATTTAAATAAAACAACGAGAACAAGAAAGTATGACGTCGAATTTCTCCACGCTCCATTTCGGCACTGCAGGCATGCCCAGCAGCACGAACAAAACCAGCGGATTCAACACGGCAAACGGCATTCGCCGCGTCAAGGAACTTGGATTGGGATGTATGGAGCTGGAATTTGTGCGCAGCGTCAACATCAGCAAAGAACGCGCGCCTGAAGTGAGAAACGCAGCGCAGGAAACCGGCGTTGCGCTAACGTGCCACGGCCAGTATTTTATCAATCTCAATTCGATTGACGCAGCGAAACAAAAAGCGAGCGTTGAGCGCGTGCTGAACGCTGCCCGAATTGCGAGTTTGTGCGGCGCGTGGAGCATGTGCTTCCACGCCGGATTTTTTCTGGGGCAGGAACCGGCAAAGGTGCATGAAAAAATAAAAAAAACAATGAAAGACATTGTCGCAACGCTCAAGGACGAAGGCCACACGCTCTGGATTCGCCCGGAAACAACCGGCAAGCCAACCCAATTTGGCAGTATTTACGAGCTCGTGCAGTTGAGCACCGAACTGGAACAAGTTCTTCCGTGCATTGACTTTGCCCACCTGCACGCGCGCGAAGGAAAACTGAACACACGCAGTGAATGGGAAGAAGTTCTTGCGCTGATTGAAAAAAAACTCGGCAAAGAGGCGTTGAAACAGATGCACATCCATCTGAACGGGATTGTGTATGGGCCAAAAGGGGAAAAGCATCACGTCAATCTGGATGATCCCGCGTCAGATTTCAAGTACAAAGAGCTTCTTGGCGTGCTAAAAGAGTATAAAGTCGCCGGCACGGTGACGTGTGAGAGCCCTGACACGCAAGGCGACGCGCTGATTTTGAAGAATACGTATGAGAAATGCTAAAAAGAAGATAGATAGTTTCTCCAAAAAAAAGAAAAGATAAAAAATAAATAGTTTAATGGTACGGATATTCTGGCTGTGAAAGCTCAGATTCGCTCATTTCGGGAATCTCTTCGATCACCGGCGGCTCTATCCGAACTTGCTGCTCTTCCCGGGGGAAATCCAGACCACGATGCACCAAGTGAATGGTCGCCTTTTGCGGCTGGAATATCTCCCGTAGGTACTTCATAGCTCGCTCGACATCAAACGTTTTGCACGAGAACATGTCGATGAAGACGTAGTTTTTCTCCGGGAACGTGTGGATGCTGATATGTGATTCAGCAATCACCACAAACCCAGTGACTCCCCAGTCTTCAGGTAGTTTTCCCTCCTTGTATTCCATACAAAAGGGGGGAATGAGCTTAGTCATACCCATGGTGGAAGGAAGCTCGTCGAGAATGTCGTAGACGAGTTTAAGGCTCGTTAACTTCTCTCTCGCACACCCCGACAGGTCAAGTGTCAGGTGAGGTCCAAATGCTTCGTTCATGTCACCTTCCTTCTTTGTTTTTGTTGTAAATTTTGATGTTTGGGTTGTTTGCATTTTCGTGAAAGTCCGTGAAAGACTTTTAGTACTCTGTATGAAAACTTATTTTTAAATCTTACGGTTTTGAAGGTTGTGACGAAGTCTCTATGCGGCATTTATCGACGACAAAACCATTTTTTTAAAATTTCGGAGTTTCTCGGAAAATTTCCGGGAAAAAACCGGCAAAAAGTTTCTAAAAAAATATCGACGACAAAATCAGGCGGTTGCGGGGAGCGTGGAGCAGGCTGCCGGAAAAAAGGGCAAAAAGTGCCGCGCCGGCGGTGTTTCGCAAACCAGCGCTGAACCGACCGGCGAATGTTTTGTTTTTGTTTTTTTAGGGAAAAAAGTGGCTGAAAGAAAAAAATTCCTTAAAAAATCATGAAAAGAAGGAAAAATATTAAAAAATCTTACTTCAGCTCTTTGTCAACGGCTTTTTTGAAGCTGGCGAACGTCTTTTTCATCCGGCCAAGCGCTTCAATCACTGCTTTTCGCGGTGTTTTTCCGCTTGAAGTGTCAATCGTGAACTGCGGCACGCCAATAAGCGGATGGGCAATGGCGTATGTTGCAGCCTTGATGTCTTTGTCGTTGTGTAATTCTTCTTTGAGAAGGTTGCAGAATGTATGATCCTCACCCTTGAGGTCAAAAATAAGGCGAGTTTTGGTTTCTTCAACGACAACGAGCTCCATGAAGCACCAAAAGAACGCTGGTTATTTATAAATCTTTGGGTGAGGAAAAGAGTAAGAAAGTGTTATCCTAACGTCTTCTGCTTCTTCTCCAGCCGCCAGCAGCCCACCTTTATGTGGTGCATACGGTGCTTGTGGAACAAGTGCTCCATCTTGAGCGGGAAATCAAATTCGTAGTAATGCGTAATGGAAAAGCCGTTGTCTTCGCTGATTTGTGCGATAAATGTTTTGCTGGTGGTCTTGTGAAAGGTATAAATGAGGGGTGCCGTTTCAAACGCTTTCATCAGAAAGTCGCGGTCAGCGTGCTTTTTCTTGGTCCCGAATGGGGGGTTTTGAATGACGACGTCTGCTTTCTCGGCAAAGGCAGCAACGTCAGTGTGATGAATGGAATGTGACGCAGGAGGAAACGGATACAGAGCAAGGTTCTGCCGAAGCGTTTCAAGTGCTTTTTCATCGCTGTCGACGAAAAGAACATGAGACGCGTTCATCAGCAAGGTGCCGATGCCCAGAATGCCGGTGCCGCAGCCAAGGTCGGCAATGCGTTTTCCTTCGATGTCGCCTTTGAAGCTGGCGTCCCAGAGCACTTCAGCGCCTGTTTCCGAGTCCATGGGGTACTGCTCGGCGGCAAGGCTCGGATCCTCAAAAACGGCAAGTTTTGACAACGCAACCGCCAGCCTGGTTTTTGAGGAGATTGTCGGCAGCACTGCCGGCACGTCTCCGAGGGTTATTTGCTTGTCGTCCATGTATCCCCGAAGGGCACTGATGTATTTAAAGTAGGCGGTAGCAAGTATCTTGGTTTGTTTCCGATGCCCTTGCCCCCAAAACCGCACCAGTATACGCTTTTATGGCATTTTTACCTCTCAAAATAATGCTTACACGCACGAATAGTTACACAACTATTTAAAGGAAAACATGCCAGAATAGGATTTGTGGGAAGTATCGGAAACAGCGGAAATGGTTTCCGGCGACGACCGAAACAACAGCGAAACACCAGAAAAACAGCGATGCTCCATGACAACAAACAATATAAACCGCAACAACCCGCAGAATTGTAGGGAAATGGGGTGGGTAGTATGATTGACGCATTTGCTTCTTTACAGTATGAGCTGTCAAAAGTCAAAGACGATATCAATTCTGAAGTGCAGCTGCTGAAAGAAGAATGCGAAGACCACCTCGACGCCATCAACCAGAACACTGAAGAGATCGGAGAAGTCCAAACGTCAGTTGCAGTGGTTGAAGAGAAGATAGAAAAGCTTAACGCACGCATTGACAACATCCATATGATGTTCAACCAGCTCCTCTGGCAGACAAAAATCAGCATTGAACTCGACACCAACGAGCAAATTCTCTTCCAGCTTCTCTGCGGCTACAACGATTTTGTCACCGACACGTTCGTCACAGAAAAAACACAGCTTAATGAAACAATCATGCGCGAAACAATCACCTCGCTTATCGACAAGGGAATACCTGTGGTTATGAAGGCAGTTGGGGGAAGGGTATTCCTTCGCTTAGACGCAGAGTTCAGGAAACTCCAGCGCAAGAACAAGATGGTCAAGGTCAATGCCGCGGTTTGCCGAAGGTTTGATAACCGACCATTGGAAGCGTTTGTGAAGAAGGAGATTATGCAGTAAGAACCATTTTTTTCTTTGTTTCTTTTCTTTTTCCGCAACGTTTAAATACCAGCCGCTGACTCGGATAGTTAACCAACCATGACCGCAACCTTCTACAAAGGCGGACTGCGCATTAAGGAACAGCATGAGATTATCCTCGATGTATTCAGGATTCCAAAGAGCGAGCCCTTCCTTGACGGCAGCAGAAAAATGTTTTACGTCAAGGCCATGTTTCTCGTACTCTTTTTGATGGGCATGAAATTTTTGTTTGGCGTGTTCCTTCCCAGTGCAATAAATATAATTGCGCTCGTCATCGGTGCTCCGCTGATTGTGCTGCTTGCCATACACGTGCTTGAAAAATTCAACGAACAGGTTAAGCAGACTGGCATCCTTGCATTGCCGCAGTATTACCTTATTATTCTCGGGCTCATGGCGCTGTCCGGAGTGAGCTATGTCTTTTTTAGTTAGGCTGCTCGGCATCGTTGACCTCATTGCAGTCATTGCCATACTTGCCGGCTCATTTCTTCCCCAGAAATTTGTTATCTACTCAGCTGGCTACCTGATTGCCAAGGGCGGCTTTTTTGGCATGGCCGGCAGCCTCATCAGCTGGCTTGATGTGGTGTGTGGAATTTTTATTATTCTGCTGGCGTTTGGCATTTCATTCAAAATAGTAAATCTTTTGATGCTCGCATTTCTGATTCAGAAAGCGCTGTTGAGCTTTGTTTAGAGCCATTTTTTCTTCTTGAAATAGAGCATCATGCAAAAAGCTATCGTTATCATAATGCCAACGACGACAAAATAGCTGTATTTCCATTCGAGTTCGGGAAAGTGCCTAAAATTCATGCCATAAATACCGGTAATCCAGGTGATGGGAATAAATATGGTGCCAATAACGGTGAGAAATTTCATGACTTCATTGAGCTTGTTGCTCGTGCTTGACAAATAGACGTCGATCATGCCGCCCATCACGTCGCGCTGGGTTTCAATCGTGTCAATGAGTTGGATAGTATGATCGTAGACGTCGCGTAGATAGGGCATAGTTTGTTTTTTGATAAGTCCTGAGCCGAGACGCTCAAGTCCGAGTATAACTTCACGAAGTGGCCATAATGATTTTCGTATTTTGATGGTCTGTCGCTTTAATTCATGAATGGAG
The DNA here is from genome assembly GCA_030651375.1 of Candidatus Woesearchaeota archaeon. Lineage (NCBI taxonomy): Archaea > Nanobdellati > Candidatus Woesearchaeota > Candidatus Woesearchaeota archaeon. Next base: position 178,501 of record JAUSFM010000003.1, read on the forward strand.
CGGAGTGTATCGGCAGTTGGATTTACGAGCAGTGTTTCCTCGATGGTTTCAATGCGCTCGCTAATTTTTTCCAGAACGATAAAATAGTGGTCAACGATGGCGTCAATGAGTGAGTAGGCAAGAAAGTCAGGGCCGTTTTCACGCACGGATGCTTTTCCCTGTCGGATGCGATTGCGAATAAGATCAAAAACATCAGCGTCGTCAGATTTTTCCTGAAAGGTAAAAATATAATTCGGACCGATAATAATGCTGACTTGTTCTTCAACCAATTGATGCGTACTATGATGCACATAAATCATTTTCAGCACGATAAAAAGGTGATTGCCATAATCATCCATTTTCAGGCGTTGATCAGTATTCATGACATCTTCCAGAAGAAGCGGATGAAATCCAAAGTGTTTACCAAAGGTTTCGATAAGCGTCTTGTCGTGCACCCCGTCAACATTAATCCACGTAACGGTTGATGTTTTTTTGAATTTGACGCATTCCTCAACCGATGACACGACCTTTTCTTGAAAGGCATGTTTGTTGTAATCAAAAATAGTAATTTTTGGCGTGTGAAACCGCTGTGTGCCAACATGCACGAGCGTACCGGGGGGCATGCCTACCTTTTGAGAACGCTTCGCTAATGACATAGGCACCTCTTTTTGTTGATTATTCGTTTTTGGTATTTTTAAATGTTTAGAATTAGTTTTTAGGTGACAAGCGCCGAATCATAAAATAATCATGCCCCCGCCGGGATTTGAACCCGGGTTTTCGGATTGAAAATCCGAAGTGATTGGCCGGACTACACTACAGGGGCGTTTTTATTTTGATTGTTGATGTTTTGTTTTTAATGTTTTTGCTCAGTGGGCTCCGAATGCAATGAGGAGCCCGCTCACACTCCCGCAAGAGGGTTGAACCACACTACAGAGGCTTAACGAATAAGAGGATGATTCTGAGGTTTCTTTATAAAGATTTTTGTTTTCGCTCTCTCAACGCCTGATTGTTTCGAAGCTATACCTTTATTAACTTTTAGCTATTTTGTATGCACCATGCCCTCGAAAATATCAGTCAGAAGCGCACTCCGGAGATCCGGCTTGTTTGACACGGCGGATGACATGAAGCACGCCCTAAAACAGCGACGTGTCTGTTACAACAACAAGCCTGTGCCGAATCTAGGGTATCTATTTTCCCCGAAGAAAGGGCTTGTGGTTGATGGAAAACCAATTGTGCTGGCAGAAAAAAAATATTTTGTGCTCAACAAGCCCGTCAACACGTCCTGCCAGAAAAATGAGCAGTACAAATATGTGGTTGACTTCATTGAAGTTGATGAGCAAACAAAAAAGACGCTGTTTCCCGTCGGACGGCTTGATGTGCCGACTACAGGATTGATCATCATAACGAATGACGGCGATTTTGCCATTAAGTTACTCAATCCAAAAAAAGAAATTATCAAAAGATACAAAGTGCTGGCCAATAAGCTGCTCACCGATTTAATGGTTTCATTGCTGGAAAAAGGCGTGATGATTTCTGTCGATGAAAAACCATACACGACAAAACCGGCAGCTGTTGAGAAAATTGACAACAACAACTGTTTTGTCTCAATCACTGAAGGAAAATATCGCCAGATACGCAAGATGTTTGAGGCAGTGGGCAATAGAGTGATGGCACTCTGTCGTGTAGAGATTGGAAAATTAAAACTCGTCGACCTTGGAATTGAAGAAGGACAGTATAAAGAAATAAAAAAAGAAGATGTTCTTTAACTACAGCGGTGTTGCTGCGTTCGTTCGATAATTACCCTCGTGTGAAATGCCCAGTTGAGTGTATCCACGCAAAGCATCAGGTTTCCGAAGCGCAGAAGATGGGCGCAAATCATACTCTCGTTTGAGTCGCTCAAGGTCTTCTCCAGTAAAGAACGGTTGATCGTCAACCATCGTGGGAGTGATACCACCCGGCTGTGCGGTTATAGCAGCATATGCTTTTCTCAGCGATGCCTGAGCAATATGATGCCCATTTCTGTTTACCGCATCATACAAAAATGCGTCTGCATTCACTAATCCTTCAAGCGGAGCTTTTCCGCTGGTTTCATTTCCATTCTGTCCGTTCTCAGTCATATGCAAAACCTCCGTTCTTAAAATAAAAGTGGGCCTGAGGGGATTTGAACCCCCGACCTCCGGCTGTCTTAGGACATTCGTTGTACCGAAGTCGGTCTTATAAGACCGGTGCTATATCCAAGCTAAGCTACAGGCCCGATGCGGGTTTTTCATCAAAAGAAGGTATATAAAGGTTGTTGTCACGATAGAAAAAAGAGCATAAAATTTAAATAAGTTATTAGCATCCATCGTACCAAGAGCTTGTGGAGGCTGAGACTATGGTGTGCTACTCGGGATTGAAACCATACGAAAGACAGGGAATGGAAGAGTTGGCAAAAGAACGACATGCTGCAGGATTACCATTGCACCTTGTGGTGCCAGAACATATGAAAGCAGGAACAGCACCAATGCTGAGAAGTATTGATGCACTTGCAGAAAGAGCAGAACCTGTTCCTCGACATTCTCAAACTGTTGTGCAACCAACACAACTGATATATGAAGGAAGAGGAACGGAAACGACTCCAGAGCGCACTCCTTATTTTTCTTGATTTTTGATTGAAAAAAGACATGGCGGCGCTGGGATATTCACCCATGCACATAGTGATTGCATGAAGTTTGAACCCAGATAACCGTTAGGTATCGAGGAACTCAACCTCGTGCACTACCAAGTTATGCTACGCCGCCATGAGCGTGAACGAAAAGTATTTATACAACTTTGATTCGGTACTGTCGGAACTCACCTCGTGCATCGCGTTATGCGACGCCGTTTTTTTCTTTTATTTTTTTCTTTCTTTAAGATGGTCTTCTTAATATGCCTTCCTCAAAAAAATTCGGAAGATTTTCGGCGAGTTCGAAAGCTTTCCGCCTGCAGCGGAATATATTCGGAAAACAAATATTTTTTCGGAAGATTTCCGGCGCAGCCGGAACACAAGAAAAAGTATCGTCGTCAACGCCTTATTTTTGACAGAACACATTAACCCACGGCTTTTCAGAGCGAGTGATTGAGAGGAGTGTGAAACCGGTATTTGTGAGTAGTTGTTTCATTTCATCTTCAGCATACAACACATAGCGTTTTTTGATACCGGGAATCGTTTTGCTTTCTTGATAGATTTCGCCGGTGCCTTCTTTAAAGGAGAGAAAGAAAACGCCTCCGGACACCAGAATTCGATGCGCTTCTTGAAGTGTTTTTACCCCTTCTGTTTTTCCCATGTGCACGATGCCGCCGCAGCACCACACGCCATCGAAAGATGTGTTTGAAAAAGAAAGGTGGCGAATGTCGGCGTTGACAAAAGATGCTTTCGAACACAGACGCTTTGCATAATTAAGTAATTCTTCTGACAAATCAACGCCCGTAACTGAAAAACCGCGCTCGACAAAGTGGCGCACGTCTCGTCCTGCGCCGCAGCCAAGATCGATGATGCGATTTCCTGGAAGATAAGAAATAAATGAATCCCAAAGAGGCGTTAAATCAAATTTGTTTGTGGTTTCAGCAAATACAGCCGCAGAGTCGTTGTACACGTCAATTGTTTCGTTGAGAATGGATTCTTCGGACATGGTGCAGGAGAAAAACAACTGATATTTAATGGTGATGATAACAAACAATATAAACCTCCACCAACAGAATAAAATTCATGTCTCTCTCTCCCATCCTCTTCGGCATCCTTACTATGGTAGCGTGGGGCTGCGCTGATTTCTTCGCAAAAAAGGGCGTCGACAAAGTCGGTCCCTACCAAACTTTTTTCTGGAATTATGTTTTTAGTGTCGTCGGATATATCGTGCTTTTTTCCTTGTTTCCGCAAAAAGTGGTATGGTCACCAAACTTGCTCGGCTTGTTTCTTATCGGCGGCATCGTGACATTCTTTGGCTACATCTTTTTTTACCAAGGGCTGCAACAAGGGTTTGTTTCAATCATGTCGCCCATTGTGGCCTGCAACCTGCTTGTTGTCGTCGGATTGAGTGTTATCTTCCTGAATGAGTCAGTAACCAACAATCACTGGCTTGGCATCATCGTCGCCATGATTGGGCTGGTTGTCGTATCATGGCCCAAGAAATTTTCTGCGGGCATCCAGAAAGGCATCCCGCACGCGTTCATATCGCTCATCCTCTGGGGCTTGTGCATTTTTATCATGGGCACCATCGCAAAAATGATTGGCTGGTTCAGCACCGCGGTGTTCTTTCGGCTGGCAACGTTCGCGTTGTTTATTTTTATGATTCCCCAGTACAAGAAAATACTCCCATTTCCAAAAAAAGCATGGAAACCGATTCTTTTTGTTGCGGTGCTTGAGATGGTTGGGGCAATGAGTTTCAACAAAGGCGCAACATTGGGATTGATGAGTATTGTGGGGCCGATTGCATCGCTGTTTCCCGCTGTGACGCTCGTTCTTGCGCGCGTATTTCTGAAAGAACATCTTACTTTCTTACAGAAGGGGGGCATTGCAATAATTCTTGTCGGGCTGGTGCTGTTGTCGGTTTGATTTAATTATTTAATTCAGCTCCAGAATATCCAGCCGTTTGGTCGCATCGTATGAAGTGTAGTGGTCTTCGATGCACTGCGCAAAACCGGACGGGTTATCAAGGGAATGGTGATTTCCAGTAGTGTCAACAAGGCAGATGCCTTCACGGCGGCAGTGAAGCATACCGATAGGGAATGAATGAGAACGGGAATGGGGATTGTAAAATGATTGATCGGTAATACGCGCGTGTTCTCGTGCTGCTTCAATACGTTCCTTGTCAAACATATCATCGGCTCGAGGGAGGATAGAATAGGTATCACCAATACGCAAATGTAAAGCCGGGCCCTCTTCAGCATGAATAGACAAACCATCTTGGTTCTTATGAATAAGATAGGGAAGCCATCCCTTGTCAATACAGGCTTGAATAATCGTTTTATAGTCAGGAACGCAGAGACATTCAGGAGTAAGCTGGTCAAAATGGTCGGCAAGATCAGACAATCTGAAATCCGTGAGTTTTGGAACAAACACATACGAAATTGCATCCAGCGAACCGTGAACCAGCTCGATACGGCCGAAACGGGCAAGCATGTCGCGGGCATGGTTCAGCGAATCAGTACTGTATTGAAGGGTAAAAGGTGCTGATTCATCTGTTGGAACAACCAACATGCGATACGCTTCAATTCCTTCAGGAGTTTTAGAAGCAACTATTGACGCAAATGTGTCGGCGATGGTATCGTTATATGCAAGCGCATGTGACGAATCTGATTCACGGGAAAAAACCAGTGGCCGTTGCATGAAACGCTGCAATGTCCGAGAAAGAGAACGAAACGGATCAGGAATATAGCGCCGGCTGTCAAACTCAAAGTTTACCACAACACTCTCATCAGGAGCAAGCGTTTTTCCTTGAAAGGTTGCAAGCATATCTTCCAGCAATTCAACCGATGACTCAGCACGAATCATTTGGCAAAAAAAGAAAAAGGAGTATTTAAGGATTGTGTTATTTCAAACTCTAATTGACGATGCTCGGTTTAGGGCGGGAAGGAAGAGCGGTTGAATCGTAGCTCGACCAATGGCCGCTATCGATGCAGGAAAGAAATGAAGAATATGGTGTTGCTTTGGAAGGGTTTTCATGCGGTTCAAAAACCAGAAACTGGCGAGTAAGAGAAAATCCTGATGGAGCGAAACCATGCGGCACACCAGAACAGGAAACAGCGTGAAAGGTCTGGCCGGTTTCATTCGCATGCATTCGCGCAGCCATGATGTGAGCCGCGCTTGTTGGATCGGTACACGTAGGAACAATTGAATATTTCTCTCCAACAAGAAGATGCTGTGCAGGGCCGCTTTTGGAATAAATGCGATTTTCGCGGAGTTGATATAGATTCCATCCGCGCTCGGCACACGCGGCGATAAGTTCAGATGATGAAGGCGCGACACGGACCGCTGGAGGCAAGCGATCAAAATGATGCATAACAGACGTATGGGTGGCACTATGAAGCCGAGGAATGGTTTGATACGCAACAGAATCAATATGCTGCTCTTGTTGCGCAATTAACAGACTGCCAAGCACCTCGAAAAGCTCATCTTTGTTTGGTGCAGCGTACTGAAGGCCTGATTTTCCGTCAGGAGAACGTGAAACCAAACGATACCCAGACCAGAGATGTCCAGAGGCGTCACGAACAAGGCAAGACGAGATAGCCATGTCGTGCACCAGACCGGAATCAATGAAAATACCATCAAAAAGCAACGAACGTTCGCCCCGTGCTACTGCTTCAGCGACACGGTCAGCTAACTGATCACTGCCTTTTACCGCAAGATGTTTGACAAAGGGAATCATAACAGACTCTTGAGGAGCAGAACATTCAATATTGAGAAGAATACCCTGCTCGGGCGAAACCTGCTCTTGGTCAATTCGCTGGATGAGGTCAACGATTTGGTTTTTGTCCATAGCACGGTCGCGGGAAGAGAGGGTATTTAAACTTTTCTTCTTTGAGAGTAACATTTATATACAAAAACAGCCTTCCAAAAAGTATGGAAAAACAACACATCAAAGCAGAGGATATCTTGCAGAAAATCAACCAGAAAGAATCAGAAACCAACAAAGGAAAAATAGTGGCTATCGAAACGGAAAGTGAAGACTATTTTGTTGGTTCATCTGAGATTGATGCATACCACAAAGCGGTAAAGAAATATCCCAAAAAACAGTTTGTTTTCAAGAGAATTGGTTTTCCCGCAACCCATTTTGTTGGTGCGTTGGAATGAAAGGGTTTTTTCAGTTTGGTAATCCAATCATCATGCTTCTTGTTGGAAAGAAAAACCTGAAAATACTCCTTGATACTGGTTTTAATGGCGAACTTATGATTCCCCAGAAGATTATTGACGAGCTGCATCTTGAACAGATTGGCATTTCAGATTATGTGACTGCGAGTGGTGAAGCCGAAGAAACGAAAGTGTATAAATGTTCTATTGATTTTTTTGACGGAAAGAAGGAAGTTGCCGTGTTAGGAACACAGGCGTCTTTTGCCTTAGCAGGCATGGAGTTGTTTCACGAATGTGAGATACTCATCGAACGCCATAAGAACAGGGTTGAAATCAGAAAAACAGGGTAGGCTCGACCAAAACGGCCTCTCCGATGTCGGGGCGCTGCGCGCAAATACGAAGTACAAAAATGCGCCAGCCGGGATTCGAACCCGGATCATAGCCTTGGCAAGGCCATATCCTAACCGTTAGACTACTGGCGCGGTTTGCTTTTCAAGAACGCCATTGTTTTATATAGTTTATGGTCAATAACAATCTTTTTATTCTCGTCGAGAACAAAAACAGCCATGGACAACGGCTGCGCCCTCTGCGCTGCACAACAGGAAGACTATCGGCTCGTCTATAAAGATAAGCACTGCTTCTGCATCGCCAACATCGAGCCGCTGAACCACGGCCATTTTATGGTGCTGCCGACGAGGCATGTTTCTGAACTCGGCTCGTTGACTGCTGAAGAGGTCCATGCAATCCACCAGCTGTTTCACCGCCTTGAAACGGCAGTCAAGAAGGAGTACGGCCACGACGCGCTCATCGCTTTGAACCGGGGTTCTAACACGAGCCAAGACCATATCCATTATCACATCCTGCCGGTTCCCCATGCGTTCAGAAAGGTGGTCAGCCGGTCAGAGGGCCTTCCTGAACGGGTACGGGGAACGGCCGACCAGCTTTCGGCGATGCGGGATAGACTTGTAAAACACCTTTAAAACAGGCTTATAGAGCTTATAACGCCAAACAATCAACATAACCACCACCAAGTGACGAATAGATAGAAAGGTTTATATAGAAGCGGCGCTTTCATACCTTTAGAAACCATTAAATAGCTCTTACAGTAACCAAAAACGAGGAAACACAATGCCAGAACCTGATGCACACGCCGGACCTAATGTTCTTGATTATCTTGTAGAGGAAGCACTCACCCCAGAATTAAAAGCACAATTTACCAGATTAGGGGAAGACTGGCTTGACATGGACAAACAGAGCCGAGTCACGACTGAATTAGGCGAACGGCTGAATAGAGCATACGAACATACCGCTCACGGAATGGCTGGACTTCATGAAGGAAAAGACTACGCTGAAGATTTCGGAAAGGAGTCATTCAAAGTTGCAAAACGATTGTTTGAAAACGACAAAACAGATTATATTCACGACCGCAAACAAGCGAAGGAAACTGTAACCAAATTTATGCTTAATATTCTTCATGAGATGGGAACATCAACTGCCCACGCAATTGCTCACACGTATGACCATACTGAAGGCAGCAGAACAGACGAAGAACGATTTGAATACCTCAAAACTGCATTTAATAGTGAACTGGGTGTAGGCGGACGAGGCGATGATGATGAAGGAAGTGTTAACATCGACGGCCTCATTGCGAGAATGACCGGATCGCACCGCGCAAAACAAACCCTTTTGGATGCTGCAACAAAATTAAAAAGCAAATATGCAGGTGTTGTTGCGAGCAAAAAACTTAATAGTGTGGTTACTGAAGGTAAGAAAGCCGCGTATAAAGCATTCGTTGAAGAACTTGCTGGAACCCAAAACTTGCACCCATCACATGCAAAAACGGCATTTCACGAAACGCCACAATGGGCGGGCATCCATAGCGACTTGTATAACTTTGTGACATATCAGCAGCCGTACCAAGTCGCGCACAAATTAGGTATGGAACCCGGCCACGGCCACAACTAAATAATTTTTTATCTTTTCTCTTCATTTCTTTAAAGCTAGTAAGAACACTATCCTGCTCCATGCTATAACCGGCAGGAACAAAAATAAAAACAACACCAGCGGCAGCCATAAAGCGACAGCGAGCGAATTCTTGACGAGCCACAAGGCAAGGTAGATTTTGAAGAGGATAAGCACAAATAGAGGAAACAGTGGAAAGAATTGTTTATACGCAACAACAAACGTTTTTTTAACCATCTTCAGCAGCGGCATGGTAAGCAAGCAGTACGACACAAAACCAAGATAGGTAAGTATGCCAAACACCGCGCCGAAAAAGACTTGAATAATCGTCTGCAGCACGGGAAAGACATTCATCAGCTGATATGATGATACTTTTACTGCAAGAATGAGTGTTAATAGGAAAATAACTGACCAGCCGAGTGTCGTGAGAAAAAAGCGACCATAGAACGGCCGCCATGCACCTTTTTTTCTAGCGATGGCGTAGCTCTTTTTCCATGCAACGCCCTGAAAAATAATCCACAACGCAACGCCAGCAAGAATCAATATCGAAAAGAGTTTGATAACTTCAGCGAACTGGATAATGAACGTGGTGAGCGGGAACTTTGACAAAAATTCCTGCGCCGCTTCCTGCCCGCTGCCCGTCGGTGTGCCGGCCATGGCAAGCAGCTGGGAAATGCTCAAAAAAAGAGTTGACAGCTGTTCCTGCAGGAGATAAAAAACGCCGGTGAACGAGAGGAAGAAGAGAAGGTCGGAGAGCATAATCAGCAGAGCTGATTTTTTGTTGTGCCACAATTTTTTATACGCCCCAAGGCAGTTTTGTATCATATTATTTCACCACATTAAACCTATAGTACTGCTTCTTCAATTCACCGCCGGCTATCGAGATAAACTTTTTGCCGTCTTTTTCACCAACGTCAACGTCAAACACGCTGTCTAATCTAATGTATGATTCAGGAACACCCGCTGGTTTGTCACCTGCTTTTAACTCCACGGCTTCTGTGTACATCTCTTTGAACGGAACGTCGAATGTTTCTTTGTATCCTTCCAACAGCGTCTCTGCCTTGTTTTCCCGCACGCGGATGTCTCCTGCAACCTTTGCTGTTGTTTTTTCTTCCAGCAGCACTTCTGGAACGAGGGTGTTGACTATCAGGTCGTGGCTGACGTGGTTGCTTTTGAGACAACTGCGTGCGGTGGGAGAATAATACTCAATGCCCGCATCATGCAGGCCGTCGAGACCGGGAATGACCGGCTCGGCTGTTGTGCCGATGCGATACACCATGCAGGCCGCTGTTTCACCAAAGCACAGATTGACAAACTGCTGGGCACCCTTGGTTGACGCAGGCAATTGGGTGGTGCCTTGTAATGCAAGCACGCCGAAAAAACCGACTGCGAGGACCACCAGTATGCCAACAAAGATAAACACCGCGACTTGTGCCTGTTTCATTCCTGAAGCACCTCGCTGAAGCTTTTTAGTTTTGAGGACTCCATTTGCGTACATTGAACAAAACGGCTGTCATAGGACTGCATGAGCTGGCTGAACACGGAGAGCGATGATTGGGGGAAGAGGGTGAAGAAGTTTCCATTCTTTGACTGTTTCAAGATGCCGTTGGTGAAGGTGATTTCAGCGTTGTTGCTTGAGTATTTGGTTAAAAATGAGGGTGTGTCTTGATGCTCAAAATCCGCGTAACGTTCCGGTTGATTGTTGTGACAGGTTTCGAGGATGTTAAAATCAGCGTTGTGCAGGGAGAAGAAAATACGGTCAGCTTCGCAATTTCCATTGGTGAGTGATAGGTGAGTAGTATCTATGACAACCTGATTTTCTGCTTCGGTTGACTCAAAAATATCGTGGGGAAGCAGGTTTTTGTAGATACCGAATGTTATAATACTGTTTAATGCAAAGTAATTTTGCGCGCGGTCAATAAATCCGTTGTATAATGCGAGTGCGGATTCTGCGGACATTTGGTGTGATGTGGTTGTGATGAAAACGGTGTACGGCGCTTGGCCGGGGTTTAAGAGATAGTAGTTTTTTGTTTCGTCTTGTTCTTGGTGGGAAAACCGTGATTCTGTGCCTAATGACAGTTCATAGATGCCTTCGGTTTCATCGAGTTTGAATTTTGTTTCTGTCTTCGCGATAATGGTTTGCTGGATGCCGTTGAATTGGATTTTTAAGGTGGTTAACTTTGTGATAATTTGCTCATTATTGGGACTGATCTCTTGGTATGAAAATTGGGCATTGTCTTGGTCAGCGTTTCCTTGAATGGTGTTGTGCTCAAAGGTGATATCTTTGTCCATTGTTAAGGACGCGCCTTTTGCAGTGGTGTCTGCCTTCACTTTTGTATTGGGCAGGCAGTTGATTTTAATACTGCCGACGGTTGACTGGTCTGAACTGGCACAGACGAAAGAGAATTGCGATGCTGTTGGTGTTTTTTGTATTACGACGCTGGTGACTTTTGATAAGAGATTGCCGTTTCCTGCGACTATTAAATCAGCGCTGATTAATGATACAGTGGATTGTTCACCAACGAAATTTCTGACGTTAGTTGATTCTGTTCCTTCATAGAAAATTCTCTGTCCTCTAACGACTTTTAAGTTGGTGCCGTCGTAGGTTACTCCTACTGCATTTACAACAACTAGAGAACCATCACTGAACGAGTTGATGGAGGCGCCGGCTGAATCCAACGTTATTGTTTTGCCTGTTTTGAGATTTATTGAAGTGCCGCCGGGGATGATAAGATTGCCATTCTCGATTTTCGCGCCGATGAAAGAATTGATGTTGAGATGGTATTTTTCCCTTAAAACTTTCTTGACTAATTCGGCATTGTTGTTGTATAATGGATTGGAGAAGTCGACGGTGGCGCCACTGTCAACAGCGGTTTTTAGATTGTCGGTGATTTGGGATTCGGATTTTTGGGAGTCGCCTGCGCCACTTTCAAATCCGAGCGGTGCAGAAAAAACAAGATAAGAAAAAAGAATAACAAGGATAGATAACAACATACCCCTTTTAACGTAACTCGCCAACTTCATGTATATTTAAAGTGCCTTCATACCTATAAAGTTTACTGTCTCCATCGGGACTGCGACGGAATAAATTTTGTTGGATCCAATAGTTAAGAGTATCGATTGCAGGAGATATTTGATCGTCACGTACCGGACCGCCTTTACTCACATCAATCTTAAAATTATGCACTGATCTTTGTCCGGTTAATACATCAAATCTTCCGTACATAACTGTCAAGGGTGAAGAATCAGGAACGCCAAAAGCTTTTTCATATTCTGAACTGTTCAAAGTGTTATGATCAATCGCCACCCTGAAAAACGCAACCTGCCCTTGATATTTATCAGCCAATGTCTCAACAACTTGTTCCATACGGTGTGAATATTCAAGTGTCCCATCATTTTTCAAATCTGTGTCTGCTTCGTAAAATAGAACAACAACCGGCTTTGGATTGTGATAAACTTTTTGAGAGAAATTGGTAGGTGTCAACTCTTCAAGCGGACGTGCCGCAGCAACACTGGATGCGCCAAAGACTGCGGCGCCGGCTGCCAAAGCTGCGCTAAGGCGCAAAAACTCACGGCGAGTAACGTCTGTTAAGCTCATTTTAAGGGTTTATAAAGCAAGGGGGTTTATAAGACTTGCGGATAGGGAGGATATGGGGGTTTGTTTGATTGTAGGTTAGGTGCAATATTACTCAGCACGTCCATGTTAGAAACATTTATTAATTTCTTATAAATAGATGATACTATGAAAGATGAAATTTTATCTTATCGTGAAATGTGTAACAAGATTCAAGTGAATACCATTCAAAGAGGGATGAATTTTCATATAAAAAAAGGCATTTCTGTTATTTTAATGTCAGTCAGACCTGGTGCCCCATATGATGATGAGATAGACATTGGGAAAAATTTATTGATTTATGAAGGCCATGACGTTCAAAAATCAAAACAAAATCCTGAACCAAAGAAGATTGATCAACCTAGATGGACAGATAATGGAACATTGACAGAAAATGGCAAATTTGTGAAAGCAGTAGAAAATCATAAAAAAGGATTGATTCCTCCAGAAAAAATACTGGTTTTTGAAAAGTTAAATTCGGGGATTTGGTCAGAAAAAGGATTATTTTCTTTAATTGATTATGAGACAAGAATTTCAAATGATAGAAAAGTTTTAAAGTTTATACTCAAACCGATTGATGAAAATATTGATATTCCAAAAGGAAAAGATGATGATGAACATAATAGACTTATACCAACACAAGTTAAAGTAGCCGTTTGGAAAAGAGACAAAGGTAACTGTGTTCTTTGTGGTTCGACCAAGAACTTACATTATGACCATGATGTGCCATTTTCTAAAGGGGGAAGTAGTATAACTGAAAAAAATGTCAGAATTTTGTGTGCTAAATGTAATTTGAAAAAGCATGATAAGATAGAATAAGAGGTTGTTTTATTTCATTCTTCCTCATTTTTTCTCGGCCTTTTTTCCTCGTCAAAAAGATCGTGTTCCGGCAAAACCGGAATATTTCCGGAATTTCAGTGTTTTTTCGGAAATATTCCGAAACAACCGGATGTTTTTCCGGTGGCGCCGAAAATCTTCCGGTTTTTTCACAGCAAGGCTTATTAAGCAGAGTATCTGATATTCTTGAAACCCGCTGCGCGGAGCGGAACAATGGCAAAAAATGCATTGCCCCAGTTTGAGGGTTATACAGTCGATCTACGACTTAGACAGTTTAGGAAAATAACAAAAACAAAGATGGAATTTGTTGATTTTTATTCAGTTAAAGGGGGAAAAATGGTCTCGAGATATATCAACTTTTTGAATGATCAGTTGGAGAGGATTGCCCAATATCAAAAAAATTAAGAGGAGCTATTAAAGGGAATTTAAATTTTCATCCTTGATCTAAAATAGTTTTCTACTTCTTTATCTACAAAATAGACATAACATCCTTTAATTCCCCTTGACATCAATACCCTATAAATGTTTTTTACATATTCATCAAATTTAAGTCTATCCTTCTTTTTTTTCAACATTGGGTCTTTAGTTCCCCCAATATCGGTGATTAGGCACTTATTTTTAGAATCATATTTAAGATCAGGACCAACAATTACTCCAACATAATCAAATTCAAATCCCTGAACGGTATAGATACAACCAACCTGTTTTATTCCCTCAGGTTTGTATGCCCATTCATACCAAGGCACATACCCTTGTGGTGGCTTGATATTCCCATGTGTCTCCCAAGGCAAACTAAAATCTTCAATTTTTACATCCCTTACCAGATTCCCAGTTTGATCAAGTTCTGTTGACCACGGCCAACAATAACCTGCAACAAGTCTTGCAGTGACTCCTTTTTGAGAATTTTTTTCAGTTATAGTTTGATAAAGAAGTTTAGGAGAATTAAATATTTGAAAATCGAAGTTATCTTCTTTTGTTAAAATCAGTTTTGTTGAAGTATGACCAAGAACAGATTCGAGCCAATCCAAATAGTTGTCAGAACCATTGCACCTGAATTGAGATAACAACTCTGTTTCTTCGATTCTTTTCCCAAGTTTTTTTGCTGATTCTCTAATCAGGTTAGTGTTTCCAACTTCCGCACCCCTAATAACTTGCCGGTCATCAATAAAAAAGATCGATGTTTTCGCACACCTAATCAGTTGTTCTATCTGCGGCATATTTGTTCTGTACTCTTTTTTGGTAAAACGATGATCTGATTTTTCACCAATTCTATGAGCTTCGTCAACAATCAAAATATCTAGTTCGTTTTCATTAATTCGAGCAGGAACAAAAGGATTTAAGTTAGTAAATAAAACTTTTGCATTAATGTCCCCCACTTTTTGCCCATGTTCCATCTTATATTTGATTGCTTCAATCAAAGGTTTAGATCTAGATGCAAAAAAAATCTTATATTTCTTTTCTTTATTTGCTGCAAATTCAGCTAAAATATGCAGTGCAATCACTGTCTTTCCAGTTCCGGGTGCACCTTTCACTATTATTGCACTGTTTTCTTGGTTATGTTCTGCTTTTTTTACTTTGTCGATGATAAGATTTCTTGCATAAATTTGATCATCAAGCAGATTAAAATCAGATTCATTTTTTATAACGTTTGAAGCATTATCTAAAAGTTTTCTTGAAGGTCTTTTAGGAGATTCCATAAATTTGTTAAAAATATCAAATCCGTCTTTTTTACTAAGTAAAAATTTTAGTCTAGCTGCTAGTATCTCGATGTCACTTTTCGTGTAAATTGGAAACTTTGCTATGAGTTCTTTATATCGGGGGTCAAATAAACCTTCCATTCCCTCAAAGTTGTAGTTTGGACAATAGACACACCCAACAAGACAAGTATCACTTTCTTCAAATATTTCTACAAACCCGATCAGATAATTATGATAACCCTGAACCTGTTGCGAAGGGTGTGCAACTTTTCTTTTGTCGCCCCCAGTATAAGTTTCCACAAAGTTTCCTTCTGCAGAAAGCGCTTCAACTGATTCCCATTGTTTCATCTCAATATGGATGATCATCCCTCTTCCTTCTTCATTTTTTCCAAACAATAAACAATCAATTCTTTTTTGCGTATAAGGAACTTGATACTCAAAAGAAAGATAAATATCCTGCAATTCACTTAATTCAAGAATGTTTTTGATCTCTTTTCCACTTTCCCTCCACGATCTACGTTCAGAATCGCCGGGTTTTCGACCATACAATCTCAAAAACTCGTTTTCCATCTTATCTGTGAATTTGTTTAGTACTACGTCTTTAAAGAACTCTTGTTGAGGTGCATCATAAAGTAGTTCTCTGTTTAGCATATTAATACTCCGTATATTTTTTGTTTAAACCTTTCACTGTCTCAACTGGATATTTTTGCTCATTTTTCTTCATTTTGTGATCAAACTCAGTAGTAAGATCTATATCATATCGTTGTGCCAATCTGAGCAAAAAGTAGAATACATCAGCCATTTCTTCGGTTATTTCCTTTCGTTTGTTTAAATCATGAAACATACTTTCAACTTCTTTTTCGGATTTAAACCTAAAATGTTCCAGTAGTTCACTGGCTTCAGTTATGATTCCTATTGCTAAGTCCTTAGCATTATGATATTGATCCCAATCTCGTTCATCACAAAACGTTTTAACTTTTTCTTTTAATTCATTAATATTGGTTTTGTGGTCCATAAGAGTAGTTAGATTAAAAGAGAGGTTTATAAAACTTGTCACGCTTCCAAAGCCTAGATTATCTGCTGATTTATAAAGACTAGATTGACAAAATGACAAGATATAAATACCACCGAGAGTAGTATAATAAATTAAGAATGAATGTAGAAGAGGTGAAATACTAAATAAGATTCTTTTAGAGTGATAGATAAAAGTGATAGCGTGTCTCCTATGATGAAAACCGAATTTATGCAAGAAACAAAGAGATTTCAAGAGTTTGAAGATAAGGCTCTGAGCCAAGTTATGGAAGTTTCTAAAAGATTATTGGAAACGTTTAGGTTTAGAAGGTTTTATGACTTATCTGTTTCTGAAGAGATTAATAAAAAGACACTTGAGGGAATAAGAGAATTCAGAAATAAGAATAAAATATCACTCGATGATAGAGAGAGCTATCAAAGATATTTAAAATTAGTAGATTAGAATTTTCTCTTCATCATCCATTGTTTAATTTCGGTTTCTTTTATTCTATCAGATTTAGCAAGTGGAATGATATTTAAACCTAACTCTTCACACGTCTTTAAAAATCCTGTGTCTCCTGAGTGAACGATGGTTATACCTTCAGCAAGAAAGCCTGCGATTATTATCACATCGTTCGGACCGATATGAAAACGCTGATTTTGTGTTTTTTCAACTACACGCTGATTATAAGTTTGCACATGTTGTTCTAGAAGATTATCAGATTCACGAGTGATTTTTTCAAGAAGAAAGGTGTTGCATAGGTTTTGCCAAGCTTCTTTTGCTTCTATTTTTGTAAAATGATACTGGTTAATCAGGACACCAATGACCTCAGAAACTGAGATTTCATGATAATAAAATAAGTTTGGAGGAAAAGCAAAATGCCCTTTCTTAAACTGGTTAAAATCTCCTGCAAAAGCAACAATAATGTTTATAAGGGTACTTGAGTCTAAACCATTTTTTACAATACCCTTGATTGAAAGCTGGCCTGAAAGGACATAATAGGTACTTTCTGTTTTTTGATTTGTTGTCATAAATTGCCCCTTTAGTATTAAATCAGAAGCAGCCAAGGGATTGCCCACTCCCCTGGACCACCCCTTTATGATACAAAAAATGATTAAACTATTTAAAGATTGTGTTTAAAACTCACCTTTTCCATACTGTTCCACACACTTTTATCTTTCCTATTAATCACAATATTTATCCATCCCCCTGTCCACCACACTGCACACGTTCGCCGCAATCGCCCACACACCTCACTTCCCCCACCCTCTTACCTTTGTCCCACAGCCATACATCTTTCTTTCATGCCAGCAGTCGCAGCAGAGCCGTGCGATTGATTCGTTGACCGCATTACGCGCCTTTGCCCAGGTTAGACCGTGTTTTAACTGAATTCTCTGTTTGAGTAAGAATAATTCATCATCAACGTCGGCGAGAATTTGTTGTTTTTGCGTTAGTTTAACCATGCTACCACCTCAAGCTTCGCTCATTGATTATGTGATGGTTATATATCTTACGCATATCACGATATTATGCCGACAACGCCACAACAGTTATAAACCTCATAGGTTTTATGATCGAAATGGGGCTTGACATCTTCGAAGATATTGTTGCAACTTGGTTACAAACTAACGGATATTTTATGATGAACAATATTAGGTATGGTCATAACCAAGAGATTGATGTTTTAGCAACAAAATTGGGAAAGAATGGAATTATTCACATTGAAGTTTCCTGTTCATCAAATCCTAGTGATATTGTGGGAACAAAGAATCACGAAAAAATTGGTTATGAACAAGCAGCAATAAATTTTGCAGAAAAGAAATTCTTTAATAAAGAAGTCAAGGGAAAAATTCTTGCTTTGTCTGGTCAGGAACCGAAAGAGAGATGGTTTATCCATGCAATAATGGACGAACCGAAGCAGTTGGATATACTACGCGAAAAAGGTATTAAACCGATCAACATTAAAGATGTGATAAAAGATATTCAATCATCAGATCTGAGGGATTCTTCAGGAAATAAGAGGATAAAACAGCTTTTTGATATAATCAAAAAGATTAATGAGCAACAGAGCATCTCCACCCCATCACATCAACATCCACCTTTATGAACATCACGCATAGTCCTTTTGATTGAGTATTTTATTCTTGAAATGGGTCAGCGCGCATTTTTTGGAGCAGAAATAAACTTGGCGACCCTTCCAAGTTCTTTCGTTACACCTAAACATATAAAAGAGATATAGTTTTTGTGCGTCAGCTTTGCAATTTGCGCATGATATACTTTTTTTCTTTTTTAGGCATACGCCTTCAAAGCAAGATTGAAGCAATGCAGGAGTAAGTTTTTTCTTTTCTTTGGTGGTGAGGCGAACACCGAGAAACGTGCCGATGCGAGTATTGATATCGGGGTACTTTGAGGCGTTTAGTTTCTTGATTTGAGGAGAGGAAATCTTGCGAATACAATCGAAAGAGCAGACGCGTTCACCTGTACTGATAGCTGATGAATTGAGAAGATTTTGTTTATAAAAAGAGAATTCGAATTGTGCACCCTTTTTTCCACAGACAGTACAGGGGTTTGATACGCCATTCTTGGCGAAGGTGATGACTTTATCCCAGTTAATATTCAGTTCGTCAAATTCTGTTAAGTTATTGATAGGAGAAGAATCAAAGGGATAAAAAGTAGTATACAAAAAATTTTCAATTTTGTTTTTTAATATACTCATGCTGCACACCCCCATAAAGTTCCGACAGGGGAAGAGTATAAAAAAGTTTCTTGTCACTGAAAAGGAGGTTGATTAACAGTGATTTAAATAAGGAGATAATCCCGTCACAACCTTTAAATTACCCATCCTGTCTTGTCCAGTGGTTGGATGTGCCATCACGCAACCATTCCACACCTCCAGAAAAATATTCAGGGCACATTAGGAGCATTGTGATTAGATGATGACCGGGTGTGCAGTGCCACATGCTATGAGGTGGCATGCAGAAAGAGGTATGGGTGAACTACCGCTGGCTGAAGCCCACGAGTTCAGGCGCTGCCTGCGCCCTTAAAGTAATTTCTCCATCTCGAGCATGAATTCTTTCGCTCTGTTCAGGGAAGTGGTTGCCTTGCCATGGAGTTCAGCTTCTTTCATTTCGTATTGGACATCGCTTCTCTTCTTCCTTTCAAAGTCAAAAGTCTCAATCAAAGCGTCTGTTTTTATGCCGGCGAGCGCCTCCTGTTGGGCTTTTTCATATTCTTCAAGCAGTGATTTTTTCAGTTTGTTTCTGACAAAGACAATGAGGGCATCGGCAGTTATTTTGTGGGATATCTTTTCCCCTATTTTGTATCCGAGTTTGTAGAGGACAGCATTGGCACTATAGTACATCGCATAGTAGGACGTAACAATAATCCACAAATCAGATTTCTTGTTTTGAAGCAGGAAACCAGCAATCTCAAGGCTATCCTTGGCATTTCGGCGCAAGATGGTATAAATAGGTTCCTGAAAGGATTGCTTTTTTAGGAGCCCGTCTTCAATGTATGCACGGACATTTTTTTCAGCTTCCTTAATTCTTGGTTCATCGAGCATTCGCGATCATCCGGTAATAGTCTTCTATTCCGAACAGAATAATGTTGTTTTTTATTGCTTCTGAAACAACGGTAAATTCTGTAGACTTGAGCATTGTCTGGAAATCAGCATACGTAATGGACGTGAGATGAATAGGTAAAGGAAGGAGATTAGCTTGTTCTTCTATCTGTTCTGGCCGGTCGGTGATGAGAAGCAAGTCAATATCAGAATGGGTTGTTTGCTTTTTTTTCGCATGAGAGCCAAAGAGGAGTAAAATAAACTGTTGGTTTATTCCTCTGAAGCGGGAGTACAGTACGTTAAAGTTCTTATTGCGCGTTAATTCCTGCAGCCGGTGGTGTTCTACCGTAAAAACAGAAGCATTGAAGTTTCGGTTAAAAGAACAGATGATGGTGTTTCCGTGCCGCACGGCGCTGATAACCCCTTCGCCCTGCAGTTTTTGCACGGCACCATACGCTGATTTGTAGTTTATTTTTCGTTTGAGAGCAATCTGCCGGATACTCAAATTGAGCTCTTGATGCTCTATAAGCAGGCGGAGGATGTTCAGTTTTTCATTATCCATTGTTAACCATACTAGTATGGTTTGTAACCATATATTTAAATGTTTCGGTACTGAAACAGTTAAAAGTGGTGAAATGCATGGCCAAAAAGGAGGAAATGAGTCGGCTACAGATTGTAGTCAACTGAAAACATATTTAGGAGTGGCAAATAATTCATCCCCGCCCAACTCGTTCTCTTCACGCTTCAGCCGCACATTCAGTATACGAATCAGCAAGGCCGTAGCGGTCGCTGACGGCGGTTGTTATTTGCTGGGTGAAGTTTTCTGTATGGGGAAGCAAGGATATGAGCTTATTCCTCGCTTTTCCAA
This sequence comes from Candidatus Woesearchaeota archaeon, assembly GCA_030651375.1. Taxonomy (NCBI): domain Archaea; kingdom Nanobdellati; phylum Candidatus Woesearchaeota; species Candidatus Woesearchaeota archaeon. The sequence continues at coordinate 198,833 of JAUSFM010000003.1, forward strand.
CGAATTTGAGCTGGATCGTGAGCGCATTCTTTTCAAGGCGCGCTTTGAAATCGCAATGGATGATATTTTTGAGGGTGTATTTGACGACGCCGAAAATGCGTGAGGCATCAAATATCCGTACGCCGGTGACAAAGCCGAGGTCGTCAATATCCGCGACAAAGTTGTGGAATTCAACGGATTGCTTATAGTTCCGATTTTTTATTTTGAAGGTGAGAATATCATGTGCATAATCGTATATAATCTCTCCTTCATCTTTCGCGTCAAGGTGTTTGTTGGTTTTCATGGGAGTGTGAAATGAGGAATTTCAACGGTGTCCATAAAGGACACAATAACGATTTTGTTTTTTTCTTTTTCAAGGATGAGCTTTCGATAGCCATCATTTCGGCGGTAATACGCTGCGTAACGGCCATTTTCTTGGATATATACTTTTCTTGGATTTTCTCGGACTACCATAAAGGTAAGCTCTTCTTCTTTAAAAACTTTTCTTAGGGCCTCTGACAGATGGTCGAACGCATGAGGCGAAACGATAACAGGGTGATTATGTACGAGCAATTTAAAATCCTTGCTTTCAATCTCTTGTATCGGTCGTGTAGTATAAAATTTCACATATTTCACATTAGTGATTTAATCAAAACAGGTTTATATACCTCACGCGCATCTGTCCAGTGTCCAGTGGGTATGCGTTTGCGGCTTATAGCTTGCTGTTTGCTGTTTTAATGCAGAATTGGCCTGTCCAGTTGTTTTAGTCCTTTCCCACCATCTCCCGTATCTTCTCCACGATCCATATCATGCCTTCGGTATCGCGAGCGCAGTACGTTTCAAGATATTTGCGGGTTTTCCGTTTTTCCTCGTCGCTCATCCCCTTGAATGTCATGATGAAGAACGCGGCGCTCGCATCGTCGCCTTTGCCAATTTCGAAATCATCATATCCCTTGCCGATGAGTACCGGCATAACTGCCTTGATGGATGCACTTCCTTTCTGGTTGGGATGGTAGTAATGAAAGCCGCTAAATGGTGCGTAGAGGTCAACAATGCGGCTGATGACTGACCCAACCCATGTGGAATATTCAGGGAACGCCTCGGCGAGTTTGTTCAGCACTCCTTTTTCAAAGGATTGATTGTACACAACAATGCTTCCGGCGCTGCCCAGCGCTTGTTTCAGTTTTTTCAGAAGCAGTGGCCGCGGATCCTCTCGGCCATCAGCAAGGAATGAGTGATGGCTTGTTTTTCCGTTGGCCACGACGTGCACAGAAAACTGGAAGGGTATCGCCTGGTACGGCGACGTGCCATCGTACAACGGCACAGCAGTGCTGAATGTCTCAAAGTCAAAGTAATACAGTGGTTCTTTTAGTTGGGCAAGGAATGATTTTAATTGTTTCGTGTCTATGTGGGGTTTATTCGATTGGATGCAGTCAATTTGAATCTTCTGCTTGGCGTTGAGCTTGGTGCCGGCCGGCACATCCATGAGCGATAGAATGTTGGCTTTGAAAAGCTCGTGCGACGCCTTGCCGCCTCGGTATAAATTAAACACGTTGTGTTCCGGCAGGAAATTCCAGCACTCTTCACACACGCAGTCGTGGCCATTTTCACAGCCGTTGCCGATGGTTGTTTCCGGCGGCGTTGGACTGTTGATGATTGCAAGAAGCGCCTCCACTTTGCCGGGCACACTCGGTAAACAAAGATCGACCTGCGCGGTGATTTCTTCCTGCACAAGCAGTTCCGCAGGATTGATGGCACCGTGTTTCACATAGTCTTTGTTGACGTGCATCAGAAAGCATTTTCGTATGGCAATGCCCGCTTGGGTGTAACAATATTTCTGAAAGGAAACATCCTCAATGTGCTCATCCTTTACCGAGCTGGAACTTTTCACTTCAACAATGTCCCACTGGTTGTTTTCCACGGGAACAAGAATGTCAGCGCGCGCGTAGAGATTTCCCGCAACAAGACCGGCTTCAAACAGCGGCTTTCTCTGTTTCAGCGCTTCTGCGGTTTCCTTGATGTTGCGAGCGAATTCTTCAGAAAGCGAAATCCCGCTGGGAAACAATGTTTTAGCGAGATGCCCCACTTCATGCCCTTGGTCAAAAATAAGCTGGGTGGCGGCGGTGTGCTTCGGAAGCCGCTCGGGCTGGTGAAACATCATCCACAGATGGCGCGGACAGGCAAGACCAGTTGCATATTTTGATTTGGTGAGGAAGCGCATAGAATATACAGAAGGCAGGGATTATTTAAGGGTTTCCCATATTCTACGTCGTGCCTGCGCTGCTCGTCACTTCCCCATAGATCTCATCCACGCGTTGGGCAACCAAGTTTCCTAATTCAGTGTAGATGCCGCGGGTAAACGCGTTGTCACATTCAGGAACGTGGTTGCATTGGGCGGCGTATGCTGAAACTTTTGCAGCAACCTCTGGTTTATGGGCTTGGACGCAGTCAACGGTGATGCCGTTGAGGCAGATAAGTTCCATATCGTTTGCAAATCGCTGGGCAAGTTGAGTACCATCAGCGGCAGTCGGGAGCGTCGTAACCGCCGGTGGCGCAAGTTTTTTCTCAAGCCGGAGATCGAGGAGCACATCAGAAATCGTGCCGAGAAGCGTGTCAACTTGAGCGTCATACGCGTCAGTGCACGAAGTGATAGCGGTACAGAGCCCGCGGTATTGGTCGTCTTGCGCAAGGACAAAGTCTTTATTGGTGTTGAGGCAGTCTTCGGTTATGCCGCCCGGACAAATTCTGCTGACACGCTCGACAAAGCTGCCGGCGTATTGCGCGCCGGCTTCTTCTGGTGATGCGACAGCAGCGACAGTTGGTGAGGCAGCAGCATACTGTTCAACCGCCTGCAGCACTGTTGCCTTGAATGTGCACCAGTCAAACAGTGGCCCGGGATCTTCATGGCCACCATACACGCCGTTGGGTTGGCCAGCGGTAAATCCTTCGCAGGAATAGCCAGAGGTGCCGTCGACATACTGCGGCCTGCCGATGGTGCTGTGGAAATAGATGTGGTCAATGCTGATGCCGTAGCGTACCATGATTTCGGCAACGGTTTTTGCCAGTGTTTTCATTTGCGCATCGGGGAATGGTTCCCAGTATCTGGTCCCGCCAGGATAGCTCCACGCTTTTCCGTGCACCATGTTGAGCTGGTTGCGCACATCAATACATCCAGAACAGGGACTGTTGCCGGCATAATTCGCGAGGTCGATGCCGATGGCTTGACTGTTAATTCCGGGCTTTGCGCAGGCAGGATTATTGGCGCTGCAGCCTGCATGATACGTGATAATATCTTCTTGTTCGATTTGGATCATCGATCCATCGCGGTCAATGATGAAGTGCGTACCTACTTTTTCTCCATCGCTGTTAACTCCTTTGAAAAAGATATTTTTGTACGTGTCATACGCTGACGAACTGCCTGCAGTGATGTGAATAACGATGCTGCTGATTTTGCTACTTGAACGTATGGGCCGATCTACCGTGTCAGCGCGCGCATGGAACGCACAATCATCGTCAGGTCCGCAGGCAGTTGCCGGATTTAAGTCGACAGAACCATAGCTTCCGAGTGTCACGATCTGCGGCGTGAATGGCCCTGAAATAACCGGCCCAATAGTTCCGGGGGTTGGTGTTGATGCGCCGGTGCCTGGAGCAGATGGCCCCGGAGAAACTGGTGGAACACTTGCCGGCCGCTGCGCACAGAGCGTCGCTGCCTGCGCTGGATTTTTCACAAAGGAGTCTTTGTCAGACACACAGGCATACTGCGCGCTATTCGGCGCAGGGCAGGGCACGCAGAAATTTCCAAATCCGCATTCCATATCGGTTGCACCGCCGAGCTTGCCGTTGCAGTCGCAAATATTTTGGTTGTTTGACGGGTCAACATACAATCCGTTGTTTTTGTCGGTGGTGGTGCACGCCTCGTAGCCGATGCACGAACCGGATGCAGAGCAGTAGTTGAGCCCTTGCGCAATGCCGCAGCGGCTTGAGGTAGAGGTACCCACACAATTACATTCTTGGTTCACGAATGCGTTGGATGTGCATGCAGGCAATTCGCCGGTGGCAGTCACTTTACTGCATGCAACTGGAATGTCAATCGCGTCTGCGCCGGTGAATTCGAGCGCCTTGCCGCCGAACCGCGCGACCGCGTCGCCGGGAATGCAGGTGTCCGGTCCGGGAATGTCGTTTTCAAATCGGGTCTTGCACGGGCGAAGCTCAAGAGATAATTTCCAGTGCACGGGATTTTGTGCTGTGATGTCGTCGCACTGGGTTGCCGCTGCGCGCTGTTGTGCGAGGAAGGCGATGCCGTCAGCGTAGAGTTTTCCTGGAAGAACCGAACCGTACTCTGGCTGGATGCGAAGCCCATGGTACGAAATAGTGCCGAGCGCGCTGTCGAAGCGGTAGATATTATTTTTCAGCAGGGCGGTTGTCGACGGTGAAAGTCCGGACGCGGAAAGTTCTGCGTCAGTGCAGGGGATAGCACCCGGCACAATTTCAAACTGGTAATTTCTGCTTCCTTCAAGGAGTTTTGCAAGGTCATCGCTCAACGATGCGTGCTGCACACTGTAGCAGAACGCGTCTCTGCCTGCGGCATCTTTGGTCCGGAACATCAACAGGCCAACCGCGAGATTTTCGCGTGAAGGGTAACTAACATCAATCGACGGAAGACTGCGCAGGGGAAGTTTATTTCCGCCAGCTTCTGCAAAGTCTGGATTGGTGTACGCAACAGTGCGCGCGTATCCTGCGGCGCCGCCGTACATACCGCGAGTGATCATATCTTCAGTCAAGACGACGCTGGGAATGGTGAACCGGGAAACGCCATCTTCAACAATCGCGCGCACCGCCATGGAGCGCGCGGCAGATGACGCAGCAGACGAACTGGTGGGTGCTGAAATCGTGCTGCCTGCGTACCGTTCGAGTGGAATGACATTACCGTTCTGGTCGCGCAGTTGGTACATCAGGAAGTACGGCACCTGCTGGCCGGCAAGTGAAAGTGCCTGTGCAACGTCGGGACGGATAGTGCCTGCACGGTTGTTCGGGCTGTATTTTTCAAGCTCGACATCGACGTCAATCGGCTCGTTAACCATGAACACCGATTTGACCGGACGGGGCCGTTTCAGGAACGCTGCGCGCCCGAGTTGGCCGGCTGCGATTTCGCATTGGTATCCAGAAAGTTTGAACTGGCAGGAAAGCGGCGGCTCATCGCCAATCTGCTGAATTTCGATTATTTTTTCTTCAGTCTGGAAATTTCCCTGATTGTTCCGCCACTGCCAGTATAAGCGAACACGGTCAAAGCGATACGGAAGTTCTGCCGGAACATATGCGTCCATGTCGCCGTATTCGCCGGCTGCAAGCACGCCGGTGCCCATGAAGTTGGTGATGGGATAGCGTTTCTCGCCAATCTCTGCGCAATCGCATTTGTTGTTGGCAAAGCCGTAGATTTGTTTGCAGTTTGTCGGGCTTGCAGTGCAGATAAGTTCTGCGCCGTAGGTTATTTCAGAGCCGGCGACAAGTCCGCCGGCGAGATGGTAAATAAATCGCGCGTTGCCGGTCACGGGATTGCTCGTCATGAATCGCCGCGTTTGTTTTGGATACAAAAAGCCCTCGCTCGCAACCGGCACGCTGCCGATGCCCGTCAAGGCACCTTCGATGTCAAGGTCGAAATCGCCGGTGAATGCGTAGAAGCACGCCGAGTGAATCAGGCTGCGTTCATTAAGGATACTGTACAAATTTGATTTTCCATACCGGTCGGAAATCGCCGTGTGCATGTGCTCGCCGGCAGAGGAAACTGCTTTGAAAAAGCCGCTGATGCCCTGAAGCCGACCGCCGCCACCGCCGCCGGAGCCCGCACCGTAGCGCTGGGCAAAACATTTGACTGCTTCAATCAGGAAATCGCACAGTGTTTCTGAAAACGCGCGCCGGCACATGCCGGTACTTCCTTCGCCTGTCAACAAAATGGATTGGAAGCACTGCCGGAACTGGACAAAGACGCGCTGGATAAGTGCAATATAGGTGTTGATGGCGGGCAGGCACATGCACCGGATTGAATTGACAATGCTGGACGTCGGGTCAACAACATAGTCGCGGTTCACCCGCGGCACGAGTCCGTATTTTTCCGCTTCTGCGCGTGTCAGGATTTTTTGGGGGAATTCAGGAACAAATTGTTCAAGCCCGCGGTCGTAGCCGACCACTTCGCCGGTTGCCGGATCTTTTCGCTCTTTCCGGTCAGCGTAGAATGTGCCGAGTTCCCACTGGCCATCTGCAATAAGCCGGAACCAGCGGTCGCGGATGGTGACTCTTTTTTTGTTGAGTGTTGGCTGGCTGTTGATTGCTTCAGTCACTTCAATGGTGCCATCGCGGGCAGGAAGTGTGCCGCCGTAGCGCACGCTGCCGACTAAGGGACGGACTTCTTCTTGGCAAATCGTTGAAGCGGATTCAACCGCCTGTCCGATGGGCCCGCCGCAGCTTTGTGCAGCGCGGGAAGATTTGGTTGCAGTGTCATAGATACATTCAGATTGCCGAAGCTCGTTGGTAAACCAGCACGCGCTGTCCCATTGATTGATGTATTCCTGCGCGCATTGTTTTTCCGGACTTGCGCCGGGCACTGTTGGAATTCCAGAAAACGGAGTGAGCATTGACGACGATGAAGAGGAAAGCAATTCATCAGCAGCGTCGTACACTACCCCTTCGTTCATGCCGGGATTGCCGCACTGCGCTTCTTTTGCGTCGGCATTGGTGCTGCCGAGATCATAGTGCGCAGGATTAGTGGTGCCATCAGACTGAAGCGCGCGTGTCTTTGCCATGCTTGCCTGCGTGATGTGCACGGCGAGTGTGGGCGCTGCGGGACAGTACACGCGGTCGCATATCCATTTCATGTAGCGTTCGTAGTCCTTGCGTGACTCGCGCGACTGTATGCATTGCTGTTTTTCAGGGCTGTCAGCTGCGTCGGCGTAGACGCCGGTGCAATCCAGTTTTTCGATGACAAGCTTGTAGTAGTACGCGGCAAAGCTGCCGAGGCAGGTTACAAATGTGCCGATCAAGACAAATTTCAGGTACTGCAAAATCTGGTTGAGCGTTTTGATTGCATCATCAAAAAAATGGATGGAATCTTTGAGCAGCCATGTGGGGAGCCAGCGCTCGTCAAGCTCAAGGTCGAGTGTCGTGACGACGTCAGTGCAGTGGAGTTGGGTGCGCGTAATTTTTCCAGCTCGGCCACCATACACGCCTGATGTTGAGGAAGGAGAGAGTGGTTGTTGGTAGTTTTGATATGAAGGACGGCCAGACACGCCGGAGATATACTGCGTGCCCGGTGGCGCCTGCGCTCCTGATGTTGCGGGTATGCCAGTGCCCATGCCGCTGGCGTCTTCGTATTCAAACAGCACTTCCATCTGCAATGGAATTTTTATGAGCAAATCTTTTTTCGCGCTGATGTCACTGAGATTTTTTTGGAGGTAGGGAAGCTGGTTGAAGTTCACGACAATGCCGCCGACGGTGTAGTCATCACTCCAGGTTACCTGCACGGGCTGACGCACGAGTGTTTCCGGATCAAATGCATAATCACGGCGGGCTTCAGTGCTCTGATGTAGTACGCGGAAACGAGGCGGCGACAAAATAGTTGCACGGTCTGCGGGGCCGCGCCATTTCAGCTTGACGTTGAAGCCGAGCTGGGCAATGCCGTTGCGGAGATGCGCGGGGATGACGGTCGATGGAGTAATTTTTGATTGCTCAACTTCCCAGAAACCGCCGCTGCCGCACTTCGCAAACACAACCGACACCGGACCAGAAGTGGAACTTCTTCCAAGATCGTCCACAACAAAAATCTGCAGCCTATTTTCAAACGTGCTGCCAACATCGTATTGCCTGCCGAAGGTGTTTGCCGACGAATCAAGCGGTTGCTGGGGCAGGTACTGCGTCAGGTTGGTCTGCACAAATTGAGTGAGGAGCACATCAATTGAAAATCTGCCGTCGGGTCCAGCAACAGCAGTATATTCTTTTTGCGGCGCCGCGCGCACTGAAAGGCTTTTTACCAGATCGAGCAAGCTTGTGCTCCACGCGGAATTGGGAGTCACTTCATCATTGACGGTCACAAACACAACCGCGCCGGGCGTTGCATTGCCGCGCACGGTGACTTTTTGTGTGTAGCTCGGGTTGAGTTCATTGAGGTTGTGCGAAAAGAGCTGGGGAGCAGGGCCGAGAATTTGAATTGTTTTTGATTCCTGTTTTGTGTTGCCTGCTTCGTCTGCAAACACGAAATGAACGTCTGTTTTTTTGCCGATGTTCTGCGCAACGCTTTCAGAAACGGGAACACGAATATCAAATGCTCCGGCAGGCAGCTGCTGTTCGCTGACCGCGCCGCTGACGGTGATGGTCGCGACGATAGTTTCTGATGTTGTTCCTTTCAGCGCCAGCACACCTTCAACAATGCTGATGTGCTGATCAAGTGAAACAACCGGCGCCACGGTATCAACCGTGACGTCGAATTCCTTGATGGTTTTCTGCACTGAGGTTTGGTTTGTTGCTTCATCAACAATTTCTTCAGCGCGGCCTTCGGCGATAACGACGATATGCGAAAGCCCTTCGTTGAGCGTGAAGGTGAGCGCGAATGCTCCTGCGCTGTCGGCAATGGTGATTGTGTGATACGATGTCGCGTTAGTAATCGGGAGTGCCGGATTGAGGTACGTTTTTACACGAGTGTGTGAATTGGTGGTGCCCTGCACCGTGAGCGTGCGCTTGTTTGTTTTTTTCGGCAGCTCAAGATTTAGCAGCACGCCGTATGCGCCGCGCTCGGATGAAAAGTTTCCGCCAGCGCCTTCTGCATCACTCGCGCCGTAGGGTGATGTTGGCAATGTGTCGGAGTATGCAGAAGTAGTTGAGGAGGAAGATGATGAATCAGATACATTTGAAGGGGTAGAAGAGGAGGATGGAGGCGTGTGCTCGTAGGTTGGCTGCGCGTGCACCACGGGTATGAGAATGACTAGGTACATGAAAAATGCCGCAATAATCTGTACGGTGTGCGCTGATTTCAGGCTCAAGTTCATGCTCATCCTCTTTTGTGTAGCCATGGTTGTTTCGGTTTTGCCCTTTTTATGTTTTTATGTGGTAAAGTGAGGAACGGCCTTGCTGGTGTGCGCAGGAGCACTGGTGTCTTCAATCATTTTTGCCTGGTCAATCATTGTTGCGGGATGCGGAACATATTCAAGCACGGTAAATTTCACGCCAGTTCCGGATTTAATGTCGCGCTTGGATGGTGTCCAGTTCATCTCGAGCCGACCGATGAGTTCATCGTTCCCATCAAGAAGCGCCAGTGTTACGTCGTAGGTAATGCCATTCGCATTAATGATATCAACCGTGCCGAGACGGCCGACACCTGCATCGCCGAGGTCTTCGGCAAGTTTTTTCCCATCCAGCGGGAAGCGGGTGACGCTGCTGAATGCCGTGACATCTTTTGTGGTGATGAACACGAGCGCTGTTTCGCCGCTGTGCAGGTTTTCTTCTTTGTTGACTTGTTTCTGGGTGATGGTGCGCTTGACGACGGAAACCGGCAGGTGGCGCACCGGAAGAAGGTTAACGTCAACGCTCTGCTGGCTCCGGTCGAGCTGTTGTTTGGTGGTGACATAATCTTCGTGCTCGACAACAACACTGCCCGGTGTGCAGAATTTCGGAAGGAGTGTAGACAACCGCGCAATACCGCCGACTTGGTCAGTTCTGCCGAGCGGACAGCTGAACAGGTTGACGCAATCAAACGACATATTGGCGCCGTTGATGTACACGCCGCTTTCGTTGTCAAACGTGTAGATAGCGAATGGTTCCTCTTCCCGGTCGTTGCATACTTCGCGGTCGCGCTCGAAGACCGTGAAAACGCTGGTGTCGAGGTTTCGCCGCTCGCCCTGGTTGTGGTCAATTATCACCGGCAGGGCAAAGCGGAACACGTAGCCCGCGCCGTTGAATGCTTTGTCGTCGATAATCGTGAACATGAGCGGGTACTGGAGTGTGTAGGTGAAATGGTAGGCGCTGACGCAGAGGTACTTCAGATATTCCCGCGCACCGCGGCCGAAGCTTGCCTGCATCACATCGCCGACGCTGGGCGTGACGCGGAAGTCAAACGGCCAGTCTTTGCGGAACGTGACGCCGACGGAAAGGTCTCGATAATTTTTCTCGGATACTTTCCATTCAAAATGGTTGCGCGCGTACGGGTCATCGCGGGGAATCGGCGGCGTTGCCGTGTTTGAAACACGGATGCGAGGCAGGTTGTGGTAGAGCCGATTCTGTAGGGTGTTGAGCACTGCTTTTCTGCTCCACTGCGGCTTGTCGCAGGTGAACAACACATCGGTAAACGGAATGTCATCCGGCGGCCTGCCACTGCCGAGTGTCATGAGTTCCATCGTGAGGTCTTCCAAAAACAGTTTTTGGTCTTCGCTGAAAAAAATATCTTTTGCCAGCTGCGCTATGGTGCCGAGTTTGACGTCGAGCCGGCTGCCGAACGTGGAGAATGTAAAGGTCTGGCCGCCTGTTGTTGCGGTGAGGGGATAGGTAAATTTCACTGCTACCGCGTCGGTGCCTATGCTGGTTTCAGCACTCATCGTCGCAGGAAATGAAAACGTGAAAGCGCGTGTAAATTCTTCTGCGTTGAGTCCTTTGAGGCAGGTTTCCATCTGGCGGGTGATAAACGTGGAGAGCTCGGTTTGCATGAAGCCAATAGTTGGCGCGCGGTTTTCGCCGGCGAAGTACCACAGCGGCATCTTCAGGTCGCCCGCGGGGGTGAGGGAGAGAAAACTTTTTGGGTTGATGGCGATGCGCGGCGGCACAGAAATAAAGCCGCCTTGGCTGCCGAGCAGCATGATGCCTTGCAGCGCCTGCTCGTCAAGGCATTGTTGGACAAACGTATGGATGCTTTTGAATTCAGTGGGAATATTTTTTTCATCGCCCACGCCCGCGAGGAGTTTTTCACGCGAAAAATAAAGCATAAATGCAACGCTAATTAGGAGAAGTATGCCAAGGATTATAAAAAACGTCACCTGCCCCTTTTTTTGCAACATCAGAGTAAAATGAGGCATTTCGCTTTATAAATATTATGACTGAAAACAGTGCGAAAATGGCGCTAAGAAAAAGAGAGGTACCACGCCCTGTTTATGGTGCTAAAAATAAACAAAAAGGCAAACGCGCCAAGTGTTTTCAGCGGCTCAGGAAGCAACGAAGCGAGTGAACCGACCAGCATCACGATGACAAAAAAAATGAGCAGAATGCCGAGCGGTTTTGCGAACCGTGAAAATTCGGTGACGCCGGTTTTCAGCGCATCCCACACCGCGCGAAATTTCGGCGTGCGAAAAAAGTGGATGTAAAAAAGAGTGGTGAAGTGGCAGTACAGCATCACCAACGCCAGCACGAGTGCCTGAAGGAAAAAAATGTAGGTGTAGCCGGACGCGCGCGATGCAAGAGAAAACAGCGGCGCGTTGTAGAGGTTCGCAAGATACAGCAGCGCCGAAAACAGGGGAACCAAGGTCAGCGGCACCCAGACCAAGCTCACGGCGATTAGTTTCAGCCAGCAGTGTACTAGTGAATATTTTTCAGGCAGTTTTTGTTTGCCCTGTTTTTTCAGAAGAGACTTCCAGATAAGCGCACGGGTAAACGTCCATGCCAAAAAAAGGTACACGGCAAAGACTGCAAGGAGACCAATGATTTGATAGGTGCTATTTCTGACCGCAGTTGCATTGGCCAGCGCAGCAGCACTGTCGGCAGCGAGTGAGCCAAGATTGAGTGACTGCATCGTTGCCACGATGGATACCTGCAGTTTTTGGACGGCAAACCCACCCAGTGCCGCAAGGCCAAGAAAGAGCCACTCGGCAAAAAAAGCGTGCAGATGATGCACGTTGAGCTGGCGCATCATGCCAAAAAAATCTGTAAAGCCGACTGTTCGTTTCATGTGGTTCAACTTAATTTTTGATTTTAATTCTTAATTTCCGGAATCTGGCCGAGCTGGGCTGTTGCGCTGGTTTGCGCATCAGCAGGTGTGCCGCCGGTTGGCACTGTGGTGCTTGAAATTTCCGGCGATGACTGCACAATGGTGTTACAGAACATGCCGCCATCAAGCTCGTCGCTGACAAAGCTTTGCAGGTTACTGGGATTGTGGAACTTGATGCATATTTCAGTGTAGTCCGTCGGCAGCACGCGCACAATTGTTTGCTGGCCGATCATGGTGATGCCGCCGCTGTCGCACCGCGGACTGAAAACGTTGTTGTCATTGTTGCCGTCTTTCTGCGGGTCAATAATTGTTTCGCCATTCGGACCGCGGAGCCAGATGGTGAATATGAGGAACTCGTTCTTGAATGCTTTTTCAATATCATTCTTCGTCGGGTTTTCTGCTGGTGGTGGATTGTCAATCTGGCACAATCTGCCCGGACTGATTTCGCCGTTGATGCGGTAGTACATTCCCGGTTGGTTATGCAGTCCGCCTTCTTCAATCGGCACGGGCATGGGCGCTTTTTCTGCAGCAATCCAGAGTTTGAGTTGGCCGTCAAGGTCGTACAAGAATCCTTCCTGTCCCTGCTCGGCATTGCTTCGGTCGAGATATTTCCAGCACATGCTTTCTTCCCAGTCACCGGTGAACAAGCCGGCAAGCACGGGGTCTGTTTTGGTAAGCTTTTTGAGGAATGCTTCGCCGCCGAACCAGTCGCCGAAAATGCCGTCGCATTTCGTTTTGTCAGAGACAAGGCCGCAGAAGTTTTTGATGTCATTGCCCATTTGCACCCCTTCATTGGCGAGATTGACCATGTCAAAGAAGGTGAGTTTCGGTGAGCCTGCAGAGTCTATTTTTTCCTTGCAGTCTTTTTCTGACATGCCGCTGGTTTTGCAGAATTCCGCGATTTCAACTTTATTGCCTTTTTCGTCAACAACCATACAGCCCGCGCGTGATTGAATGGTGCACGCGCCGCCGAGGCGTGAAACCACGCGGCCAGTTGTTTTGCACACGCCGGCGTCATCACATCCGAGCGCAAAGCCGCACTTCACGCCGCCATCGCAGTATATCGACGATGTTTTTTCCTCGTGGTCAAATTCTTCAAATACACGCGCGGGTTTGCCATTAAGATCGATGCCCATGTGCGAACTACTTTCTGCTTTGCCGTCGGTGCCGAGATTAGTGATAATGAGATTCTCGGTATGCGTACGGTCAATTGTTTGGAGGGGTTTTCCATCCGCTCCCAAAACAGTAACAACGCCGTCTTTTTCTGTGACCGTTGTTTCTTTCCCCAGTGTCGTCAAAAGTTCAGGAGCGCCGCTCGGCCCGGGTGCCATCAGTGATGTGCTGCCGTCAGAGTTTTTGACGAGCACAACGCCGGAAATGGATGGAGTTAGTATGGTGCCGTCTTCAAGCTTGAACGTTTTTGTTGCTGGATCATATTTCGCTTCCGCAGGCCCGCCGCTGCACACCGTAAGAATAATACCGTTTTTACACGAACGCGGACGTTCGAAGGTGACGCTCTGGATATTTCCTGCTGCATCAGTTTTTACTTCTTTCACGCCCATACTGATGAGGTCGCTGGTGGTGCCATCTTTGGCAACGAATTGTGTCAGCACGTCGCCGTGCCTGACCTCAATGCCTCCATCAGCGCGCTTGGTAAACGTGGTGCCATCTTCAAGTTTTATTTCATTGCCTGAAACAGTGGCAGAAAGTTTCGTATCTTGGTCAACATCAATAGCGCATTTTCCGTCTTTATCACATACAAGTGTGCCTTCGTAGGTTGCTTGCACAAAGTCCTTCAAAGCGCCGGGTGACGTTCCTTTTTTCGACACTGCAGGTTCAAATATCTGTTCGAGGGTTTTTGCTTCAGCCGCTGCTGCAGCTGGTGTTGGCGCAGGAGTTGGACCGGGTACTGGAGTTGGTGGTGCGACAGGAGGAGGAGTTGGCGGAGTCGAAGGCGTAGGGACTGGAGCAGGAGATGTTCCGCCGAATACAAATGAGGTAGTGCCGCCGGGAGTTTGTTGTCGAGCACAATTTCCAGCACCGTGATCTGTTTCACATTGTGTTTTTGCTTTTTCTTCAGAATCAAATCCTCCTGCACCGACCAAGTATCTTTCTGTGGCAGCTGGAACAGGAACTGGCGCAGGCGTTGCGCCGGGCATTGACCCAGCAGCAGGCGCTCCGGAAGATGGCGCAGGCAACTGATTAGAAAGTTCTTGTACAACACGCATACAATTGATATTTGTCGAGCATTGGTTAGTTGGATCATGAGCAAGCGTCCGACATTGAGCCGCACTAAATCCGTTCTGTTGACAGTATGTATTAAGATTGATGGCAAGCGCTCCTGCATCTGCATTTGATAACGATTGAGGAGGCGTAGAAGCTGCAGTAGGAGAGCCGCGAGAAGGAACTGGAGCAACTGCACCAGGCACGGGAGCAGATCTGGCAGGAGTTGGAGCAGGTCCACTTGTTGCAAGAAGCCGTGAAAGCGCATTTACACAGTTATTATTTGTGCGGCAATCGCTGATAGTCGTTGCTTGTGAAAGGCAGGTTGTCGTGTCAATTCCTTGGCCGCGGCAATAATTTGAGATTTCAGTTGCGCGCGTTGCTGCTTGCGCATCATTAAGGGGCGGTGTCGACGGAACAGCAGGCGCCGGAGTAGGGAGAGTAACAGGACGTGGTGGTTGCGGCTCTGCCGACGGTTCTGTCGGAACGCCTGCTGCACTACCTGGCGGAAGATTGATTGATGGACGCTGCTGTTGTGCTTGAGCAAGCGCTTGCTGACCAATCGGATTACTTCTAAGCGCGCCAGCGACAACATCATTAGTAATGACCTTTCCGTCAGTGTCATATACATTGCCTTCGTAATCAATACTGTACGGAGAGTCTTGCAACGGGACTGCACCGGGAGGAACACGGTTTGGTGGCCGGACAGCAAAACGCGCTGCAGAAGGAGGAGATGCCACTGCCGGCAAACCTTGTTGTGTAGTAATTTGTTGAGCGTATTCCGGCACACTGGAAAGTGCACTCACGACTGAATCAGGCGCGGGCTGGCCACTCGCCGCATCAATTATTGTTCCACCGGGAATAACATAAAAGTTGGAGTTCGCAAGCCGTCGGCTTCCTGCAGGAGGAGTGTATGCCGGAGTTGGGAGCGCAACCGGCCGCGGCGGCGCAGGTTCGCGTTCTTGTGCACCAGCAGAGCCAGCAGGCAACGCGCCGCCAACCGGCGCGCCGGCAAGAGCAGGAGTTGTCTCGACGGATGCACCGCCGATTTGAGCACGTGCTTCCATAATTTGAGCGCGTTGCG
The DNA here is from genome assembly GCA_030651375.1 of Candidatus Woesearchaeota archaeon. NCBI lineage: Archaea > Nanobdellati > Candidatus Woesearchaeota > Candidatus Woesearchaeota archaeon. The sequence goes on from JAUSFM010000003.1 coordinate 214,072, forward strand.
CTGCAGGCAACGCCGAATTTTGCAAGAGCTGAGTAAGCATATCAGCAGGAACACCAATAAACGGATTTGCTTGAGCAGCAGGAGCAGAGGGTGGAGACGTTGCAGGAGTCGGAGCAGAAGCAAAACTATCATCTGGTTCAAAACTAATTTCTTCTCGAGCTGCTGGCTGTTGAGCCGGCGGTGCAGGCTGTTGCGCAACAAACGCAGCATAGACTGATGACTGCTGGTTCGGATTTAAAGATTGTTTAATTGTTTCATCAAATGCAGTCGTGCAGGTCGGATTTTGGAAGCAAGGAGTATTACTAAATTGCTCGACGACATGCGTTACACAATTATTGTTTCTGCAATTGTTCACTGCAGTGGACAAATCTTGTGCTGCTGATGTTCCCTGATCGCGCACCCGAAGTTGTTGAACAATCTGTTCCCGCTGGGTGCCACTCGGAAGGCCTTGCGGAGGACGCCAGGTATTGTGTTGCGTATCATATGTTTGAAGCTGTGGTGTGCCGGATTCATCTCTGCTAATGTAAGTCCACCCGATTTGCTCCATATATATTGCGCCTTGCCCGGTGACTGCGGGACCAGCAGCTGGTGGTGGCGTTGGCGCGGTTGGAAGCGGAGCAGGGCGCGGCTGTTGTTGAGGAGCTTGAGCGGCAACGACAGGAACAGCAGGTACAGATTGCGAAGGTGCAGCAGTTGCTTCTTGCGCAAAGGTGACCAACTCAGGATTCGACTGGCCGAGGAATCGGGCAAACGCAGTTTTACATTCAGCGGATGCGCATTGCTCTCGTAATCCAACGACTGATCCTTTCTGACAGTTGAGATCCTGACGTGGATCACCTGCATGACAATCAGGCAGCCAGAAGGAAGCAAATTCTTCTGCCAAGCGCTGGGCTTGTTTCTGCGGTGTCTCCGGCGCCATGGATGGTGGATGTGCGGGCGCTGCAGCTGCTGCTGATTCGGACGGAGCATACTTTGAGGGATTATCAAAGTATTTTCTGTATTCGGCGGTGCACGCATCACCCGCAAGAGTGTACTCTAAACAAAAGTGGTCTTTTCCGACAGGCGGAAACTCTTGAACAGATGGCAAAAGAGCAGGTTGCGCAGCGACTGCAGTTGAAGACGGTGCCGCGCGCGCACGGGCAAGTGCACTAGCATATTCTGGCCGCATTATAAGGGTACGTTTCCCCTCTTCATTCATTTTGGTACCATCTGGATAATACACATTTCCTTGCGCGTCAACCAAAAATCCTAATCCCTGCATCCGCACAGTTTTGGTAACGGCAGGAGAACCTGCTGATGGTGCCGGTTGCACTGCTGACGATGGAGATGTAGCAACCGATGCAGGAGCTGCAGACGCTACGGGTGCATTCCCCGCAGTGCCGGAAGAAGTTCCACGCGCCTGCTGAACAGCTACAAGGTATTGAGCACTCGTTCCCAATGTTGTTCTCAAAACGCGCTCAAACTCAGGGGAGATTCTTTGTTTATCATACGTGTAAAAGTTTCCTTCAGTATCAACATGATACAGGATTGGTTCCCCAGTTGCAGGACTTATTCCGTATTGTAACGGCACGAGGTTCTGTTGTGGTGTGGGAGAGGGAATAGCCGAAGCACTCGGCGCTGAAGGTTTTTTTGCTGGCGCAGCGACAGCTCGTGCCTGAGCAGCTGGTGGAGGCGCAGACGCTGCAGGTTCGGGAATATTCCATTTGCCATCTCTATAAGAATAGGTACGACTGCCATAGCGAACAAAGACACCGTTACGTGGCGCTTGATTATCGTGAAGAAAGGTATATTCATTCATCAAGTCCTGTTGGGTAACTTGGATTTGTGGTGCTGCACTTTGCCGTGCAACAAACCCAACAAACATCTGATCCCCCATCCTACTCTCCAGTTTCTGGATAGTGACGAGGGAAAACAGCATCAGCAGAATGACAACCAGTGTCACTGATAATTTCTGGTGCGGCAGCAGACGCTGTGAGGGAATGGCTGCTGGCTCGAACTCCTCCCAATTCTGTGGTGACCTGGTTTGTTTCATGCGTTGTCTCTTTTCTTTTTTGTCTCTTAAATGTTTTTCTTAATCACTCAACCCGCGCACTTCTTCCTGCGCAGCAGGCCCGGATACCGATGGTGATGCTGACTGTTGAGGAGCGCCTTGTTGAGTGAACCCGCGCGCGCCGCTGCTTCGTCGCCCGGCTGCCTCGTCAAAGCGCGGATCATTTTTGAGTTTGTTAAGGATATCTTCGCATGCATCCGCGGGCGGATTGAACAGCCCTTTGACCGTGTCGATGATATTTCTGATGCTGTCAATAACGCGGAGCAAGTTGAATGGAAGGAAAATAAAATTACAAACAGTACGAGTATTGCCTTCTCCAACCGGTGAGATAATAACATATTTACACGCAATAGTCATTCCAGTAGTTGCCAAAGTCATGGGATTGGTAATGAATTGTTTCATGATCGCACCGATTTGTTTTTGGATGTGCGCAAAGGGAATGAGCGCAAGGAGTTCTCCGGTTTCCACTTTGCAGGTTTCATACTGATAGACGCGGTCACAGGTGCTTTTCGGCATGCCTTGGCCGACTTGGTTGTAGAGGCAACTAATGTAGCTGCATTCAATTACTCTGCGGCGTTGGAGATTTTCAAAAATGCCAGGAATGCACATTGTAAGGTAGCTTAGGTAGAGACTGCCCCGCGGGTTTGCCCATGCAGTCCATTGCGCGGCTGTCTGTTTACGTGGGTCAAGAGAAGATGCTTCTTTAGCTGCTTCTTTGAACGTACCACCAAGCTGATCAAGGGATGGCTGTTCGAGCCCGAATTTTTTAAATAATGCGCCGGTTGGCGTCCAGGTGCAGGTAAGAAAATCACAGGCATCTTGGGCATATGATTTTTGGATAGTATCAGTAAATTTGTTTATCGTGCCGCTGATTGAGCCGAGCGCTACCTCTGCGGGTTTGAGGATTGGAAAGGCATCAGACAAAACAACCATAACACCGTGAACACCGGCAATTGCCAGGCCAACAGAAGTCAGCCCCTGCAAGATACTGCAAATGCTCGTCAAAAAGGTAATAACTTTGTTGACCTTCGTCACAAATGTGCCCATGAGATTGTTTTGCTCGACGTGGTCAACAATTTCATCCCACACGCCGTCGCTGATGTCCTTAACATTGCCGAGCGGAATTTCCAGAACTGCGGTTGCTTTAGTGACGCCGGATACTTTGTTGCCGTTCTTGCTCATGATGGAAAATTCGCAGGTCACGACAAACTTTGTTTTTGTTTCAGGAATTTTTCCCGGCCGCAGGTTGAAACGGAGCTTGGCAGTATTTGGTGAGCTTGTGCTGAACATGACTTTGGTTGCGTCCTGCGCAAAGAAGCCGGCGCTATAGTCTTCACCGGAACAGCTCGTCACATCAACGGCAACCGGTGCAGTGCCCGGTGGTGTTCCTGCGTCAGGATTTATCTGCACATCAAAGAACACGGCGGTGGTTGCAACCGCAGCGCCGCGGGCGTCAACAATAGGCGAGATAAGAATTGGATTGAGCGTATATTTGGAAGGCGCAAGCCCTTCAAGCACTGTTTTTCCAAGCCAGTCCTGTGGCGCAAGCTCGTGCACATGGCCCTGCGCATCGGTGTACACAAGGAATGGATCCTCGACGGTAACCGCTGTTTTGTCGCCGTGTACCAGTGCATTGCCGGCAATATCTTTGGTGCCGGTGAAGGTGGCGCGGAAATCTTTGTTCGTGCCAAGATTAAATATTTCCCAGTCGCACTGCCAGAGGTTCGGCAGGTTTTCGTTCACGCCGTATCCAGTCATGGCAACAAGCGCGCCGGTTCCGGCGTCAAATGTGGGACCAGCAGATTCAGCAGCAGGCGTGGTTGGTTGAGCAGACGATGGAACAGGAGCAGCTGGTACTGCTGTTTGCACTGGCGCAAACGGCTGGCATTTCAGTGCGGGTTTTGGCGTGCTTGGATTTTCTGCATCAAACGGAATGACCGCAACGGCGTTGTGCGTGCCTGCATCATCGGCCATGGCGATATTTTCTTGAACAATGAGGCGGAGAATCGCGGTGCCGCCTGCAGCAAGCACCGGCGTGTTTGACGACGAGATAATTTGAGCCTTGACCAAACGGGGAGCATCGTGGTCAACCAGAATATCAGCACTGCCGGGCTCCATTTGATTGTCAGCAAGGTCTTTGCCGCGCACCGTGACTAAAACTCGATCTGCCTGCACGCCGCTGATGGTGGTGTTGCAGAGGAACGCGCCTGCTTCCGGCTGGATGCATGCCTCGGGGTTTTTGTTGTTGATGAGTACGGTTTCTTTTGAAACACCGGCGCCGGTTTCGTCAATGACTGCAATGAGCGTGTTGCTTGCCGGCCCCAGCACGGGCACGCCGCCAAACGCGCGCGTCGCGGTTATCTCGCGCACTGCCGGCGGCACATCATCGATTTGGAAGGTGAGCGTTTTGGTTGCGTCGAGATGATTTTTCGCTGCGTCTTCCGCAGAGAGGAAAAGGTTTCGCGTTTTGTCGCCGTCAGGATTCAGCTGCGCATTGCCAACACAGTCAAAGCGGTGATCGGTTGATTGTTCATCGCGCTGTTCCGGAACGCGCTCTGCGCAGTTCAGCACCACGCTCGGTTCGCCGGCATTGAATGAGGCAACTGATGCATTGACACGGCCAATCAAATGAGTGTGGGTGAGGATGGTTGCAACGACTTTTACCTCGACAACACGGTTTGCTACAAAGGAAAGTTCTTTGACAAGCCCGGCGTCCATTGCGGTGAAGTTTTCTATTTCAGGCGCACGATTGTCTTTGGTGATGTTCACGCAATTTTGTGCCGTGGGAGTGAGCGTGCCCTGCGCATTGACATAAGAAGAATGAATGTTGCCAAACGCATCCTGCGGCACGGCGCATATCTGGGTGGAAGCGCCATTTGGAAGCGCATCAGCGTTCAATGAAACAACGGTGTTGTTTGCTGCGCACGCACTGCCGGCGGTTGGCCGCGGCTCAACGTCCTGCGCAACCAGTTCTTGTCCATCACGAGTAAAGAGTTTTATTTTTGCAACGCCAACACAGCCCTGCTGGCTCGTGCCGGTGGTGTCAACCGCTGCAACCGTCAGATTAACCGTACCGCTGGAAACACCAGTTGCTGTCGGGGTTATGTGCTGAACCGTCGGACCGAGTTTGTCGACGAGAATACCGGGGAAAACAGAGTACTGGTTGCCGTTTTGCTGGGCAACGGGGCGTGCAGCGTCGCAGGATTGGGGAAAGTCTCTTCTGCCGTCAACATTGGCAAGGTTGACACACACGCTGTATCGGTCTTTGTCGTCAATTTTGTTGATGGGCAATGTTACGCTACATTCGTACGGGTTTGTCGTGGTACATTGAGAAAAGCGCGCAGTGCCGGGTGAGTTTCTCGTCACCCCGTCAGTATCATTCATCACTTCCAAAAAGGTGGGAAGCACGGGCGAGGGAGAATCAATTTTGACGCGGATGGTGGTGGCGTCGGTTTCTTTGCGGAATGACTCTTTGCCGTCTCCTCCGCTGATGTGCACTTCTTGGAAGGAGATTGCAAAGACATTTGCCGTGTAAAAAGGAAGCGTGAGAATAAGGACGCACATGAAGATGGCTAAGAATCGCTCGAACTGGCCGCAGCCTTTTTTCCCCGAATAGGGTTGCATGGGTGGTTTCATGGGTGTTCTTTTTTTATAGTTTATTGTAGTCCATCATCGTGGTTGCAGGAGCTGGCGAACATTCTGATTGTTGCTGGCGTCTTTTTGCATCACATCGTACATCTGGAGGTCAGTCACCATGCGTTCACGTGCAGATCTTGACGCAGTTGCCATAATAAGGGTGGTGCCGACGACACGCGTATCAGGCACATCGCGCATGTTCAGCACGAGCGTTGATAACGTCAGCTCGTTCGGTGAAGTAAGCATCTGCGGAGTGATGTCAATGGTTGCAGTAATGACCCCTTCACTAAAGGGCGCGTTGAGTTTTGTTTCATCCATGGGTGTGGGAACAGCACAACCGATAGTTACATCTTCAACACCGATCGCTTCAAGCACGCCGCTAAACACTCCACCGGGGCCTGAAAACGTGAGTGCCTCGCCGCAACAGTCGGGACATGAGGGGATGCGCATTGATTCAAAGAGGAGCGTGCTGAACGTGACGGTATATCGTCCGGGAGCAAGTTGTACTGGCGCGCGTTGGGTGCCTGAAACTTGGGCCAACGCAGAATACGGCGCTTCTCCGTCTGCAGCCACCCGATCAAACGTGACAATTACTTTTTCCGTTTCCAGCAAATCTTTTTGTGTTCGTGAAAGTTCCCATAATGATTCTGGCTTAGTTTTCGCATTGCGCACGGCAGCAATCCTACCTTCGTTTTTGTCATAGGTGTATTTTTTGACGCGAATAGTTTTCTCGATAAGGGGCAGGAGTTTTACGTCTTTGGCCACCTGTTTGGTAAGCGAAGAAGTCAGTACCACGCTCGCGCCTAAATAGCCGGGCGCAGAAACTTTAAGATCACCAGAAGCGCGCGGAAATTTCGAGGTGAGTGTACCATCAGATTTCGATACGCCCATTGAACACGACGTACCGGAATTGAACTGTACTTCGGCGTTCGGTACGCTGCGCCCCGTCGCTGCATCAGTCACTTTAACGGTCACCGGCGCTGATGTTTTTTGATTTTCATTGCAGAGCAGTGAAAAATCATCAAAGCCATGAATCGGCGACGATGACTTGTATGCTGAAGTCAACGGCTCATTGTCCCGCACATTCGCTTCCAGCGCAAAGAGGAAATCGTAGCCCTTGTTGTTGAACGCCGTTGAATCAGTGACCTGCGTGAGAATAGGAACAGAAATATCGTAGGGTGTCTGGTACGTGCGCAGTGTTGTCGGAAGGTCGCTAAGAAGCATCTGCACAATGGAAGCGCCGGGCAGTGAAACTTCATTGGTCGGGCCAATAGAATCTCCTTTCACGACGTCAAAATAGGATTTCCAGGACGGCAGGTAGTTGAATGTAACGGCGTACCGCTTCGCGTCGCTATCCGGCCCCGACATATCAAGACTGCTAAGATATGAATACAATCCACGGCGAACCGGATCGTTCAAAATAGTTGGATCTGCCTGTTCAAACGGAATATAATTTTTTGTTCCCTTGACTGGCACTTTTTGAATTGTGTAGCTCACAATGGATTCAACCGTCGGTTTCAGCGCTGCTTCGCTCCATGTTTTTTTTGTGCCACCGTGCTGGCTTGCGGAAAATGGCGGCAGGTCGTTATCGAGGCCCGCGCGCGCAGACAGCGCAAGAATAATCACTTTTTCAAACGATTGTCCTTGAGTGATTTTCGACGTCAACTGTTGGGCAAACGCAAGGAGTTTTCCCAAGGCAACATCGTGCGTTGCGCGAAAATTTTTCAGGTCATACACCAGATTTTGTTTGGTAACGTGCACCGCCAAGGTTACATCCACCACCACGCTGTTCGCCGTGAGAATAGTTGATGCCTTGGGAACACCTGCGGTCGAAACAGTGAGGCCCTGCGATGCAAACGAGGAGAAATCAAGGCAGCCCTGCAGATTTTTTTCAACATAGGCATTGATTTGGTTTTGAATGTCATCCTGGCTCGGCACCTGATCCTTGAATGAAATTCTGGACGGAGCGTTATTGGGAGAAGCAAGGTGATGCCAGTAGGGAATGTACCAGTTTGTGCCAAACGTCAGCGCTTCAGAATCAGTTGGGCGTTCATTTGTCGTGTCAAACTGAAACGCGCGCGGGCTAAAGTCGGTAGACGTCGGATCAATGTAGCCTGCATGCCCGCCCAGTTCAGTGATTGCTTTTTTTGAGATGGTTTCAACACACTGGGTGATAAATGAATTCAGGGGAGCAAGCTCAAACGGCACTTCCTGCACCAGAGCAGGCGCTTCCTGCGGCGCAAAGGTTTTTTGTTCGCGGGCTGAAAACAAGAAAATTGCTGCAACAAGAAGGAGTACGCCAATAATTATGAATATGGTGACTTGTCCTCTTTTTGAATGCACGCGATCCACCTATCCCCTTTTTAACAATTTTATAAATACTACACTTTTTCCTTTTTAAATGTTGTGATAATGGGAGTGTGATTATTTAAAAAGTTTCAGCACCGTAATGCTGATGGCAAGCAGCAGCACCAGCAGGCAGAGCAGGATATTCACAAACAGCCGGTCGGCAACGCCGAAATGGTCCGTGTAATACGGGTTGGTGAAGTATATTTTTTTTTGGAACACGTACCAGAGCACCGTGCCGTTCATCAAAAAAGAAAAGAGGGATAGCAGTAAAAATAATTCAAACGGCACCAGCTGAAATTGGAGAAGGTAATAATGAAGCACCAAGGAATATACGAGCACAAAGGAAAAACACACCAGCGATGCAGCCCACACCCATGGTTTGCGCGCGAAGAAACCATACAGCACGGCGACGAGCCAAACAACCAACACGAGTTCGGCAGCAGGAAGCAGTGGAATTGCACCAAGGGTTGTTGGCGCAGCAGCCATGTAAGCAAGCGTCACAATGCCTGCGATAATCAGCAGTGCAGTGTATTCCAACAGGCCGCGCAGGCCTGCGTGGAGCTTTTGAGGAGGAGATTTTTGCATGGAGAAAAATAAGGAAAGTGTTTTTATAAATTTTGTGTGAAAAATAAGAGAATAATAAAAGAGAGTTGAAAGATAAAAAAAGAAAAGTGAGAGTTACTGATTCTCGCTCAACTTCTTCCGCGAGCGAATCTGGCCAATGATTTTCGGCTGCAACTCTTCCGGCAGTTTCTCAAAGAGCTGATCAACAATTGATGAAGTGCCCCTGCCTTCAGTTGCTGATCGTAATTCGGATTCAAAACCGAACATTTCTCCAACCGGCATTTTTGCCTTGACCTGTGCGGTGCCGTATTCGGTCGTCATGTCAAGCATTTGGCCGCGCTTGTTGGCAATCAGTTTTGAAATTTCACCGACGTATTCTTCAGGCGCGTCAAACATCATAATCTGTTTTGGCTCAAAGATAACCGGCGAAGCAGTCATCATCGCGCCCTTGATACCCTCGCGAACAGCAGGATACATTTGCCCCGGGCCGCGGTGGATGGCGTCCTCGTGCAGTTTACAGTCGGTGAGCGTGACCATGACATTGACACAGGGCTCGCGGGCCAGCGGGCCTTGGTTCATGACGTCCTCGAACATGTCGAGCACAAGCTCCATGATTTCAGTAATGTACACAATGCCGCGCGTGCCGTCGAGGAACAGATTGCCATGGAAAATGTCCTTGACCTTGTCGGCAACTTTTGTTTCCATGCCGGTGGCGACCAGCTTGTCGCGCATTTCCAGATTTTTCTTCTTGACGCGGCCTTCAGGAAGATGGCCGTTTCTAATGAGTTCTTGAATTTCCGCAGGCAGTGGTTCTACAATGAAATAAAGCTTGTTGTGCTTGTTGGGTGATTTTCCCTCGAAGTCCTGCGGCGCTTTTTTCAGAATGGACTCGCGGTACACCACAATCGGCGGGCTGGTCTTGATGGCGAATTTTCGTTCAGTGATGATTCTGTTTTCGATGATTTCGAGGTGGAGCTCGCCCATGCCGCTGATGAGGTTCTCGCCGGTTTCCTGATTGATTTCAACCTTGATGGATGGGTCTTCTTTTGCGACTTTGCGGAGAATTTCAACGAGCTTAGGAATGTCCTGCTGGCTCACGGGCTGAATTGATTTGGTAATGACCGGCTCAAAGATGTGTTTCAGCTCTTCGAACGGCTGTTCCGGCTCAAGAGTGATTGTTTCGCCGGCATAGCCGGAGACGCCGCCGAGAGCGATAACGTTTCCGGCAGGAGCTTCTTCAACTGATTCTGGCTTGACGCCCATGTAGGAATACACCTGACTCACGCGCTGATTTGTTTTGGCGCCGTTGAGATACACGGTCATGCCTTCTTTGACCGTGCCGCTAAAAAGCCGGCCTGCTGAAATTTCTCTGCCGAACTTTGGATCAATAGTAATGCGCGTGATGACAAAGCCGACTTTGCCGTTCGGATTACAGGTAACGAGATCCTGGCCAAACGGTGAGTCTATTTCACCGCGCCAGATATGGGGAATACGATATGCCTGCGCCTCTTTCGGATTGGGCATGTGCTTGATGACCATGTCGAGCACGACTTCAAATAGCGGCGCATTTTTCCAAATCCATTCTTGGCGCTCTTCTTCGCTGACTTCGCCCGAGAAAACGCGGAGAATGTCTTTGAAGGTGACATTTTTCTTTTTCATGTACGGCAGGGACAACGCCCAGTTTTCGCGCGCAGAGCCAAAGCATACGCTGCCGTCGACAATGTTGACTTTGAATTTTTCCTTGAATTCCTGCTCGGCGACACGCTCGACAAGCTGGTTGAAGAGGACAATAAGTTTTGATAAGCGTTCCTGAATTTGTTCCGGAGAAAGTTTCAGCTCGAGAATCAGCCGGTCGCATTTGTTGATGAACAAAACTGGCTTGACGCGCTCGCGCAGCGCCTGCTTGACGACGGTCTCGGTCTGCGGCATGATGCCTTCAACCGCGCAGATAAGAACAATAGTGCCGTCGATAGCGCGCATGGCGCGCGTGACATTGCCGCCGAAATCAACGTGGCCCGGCGTGTCAATCATATTAATGAGATAATCTTGGCCACCAAAGGTGTGGCACATGGAAAGGTTTGCAGCATCAACCGTCATCAGACGTTCCTGCTCGTCGAGGTGGAGCCATGTTGCCATGCCGCCTTCCAAACTGCCGGCTGCTTTTCTGCTCATGAAGCCGGCTGCAGCGAGAAGATTGTCGGTCAGCGCGGTCTTGCCGTGGTGAATGTGCGCAGAGGTGCAAATATTTCTGATGTGCTCCGGCTGGTGCATCAGCCGTTTTGCTTTTTCAATGAGTTCGACGTCGGTTGCCATATAATCCCTGTGAAGAGTTTGATAAACCCTTGAATACTCACCGTCCAACGCGATGATTTATAAAGTTTGCGATTGGTTTAAGAAGCTGCCTATTTTTCTGCGGACAATGGCGCCCACACCACCAACCTATGCCGGCCTTCGCGAACAATACCAATCTGAGTTCGGCCACAGCAGCATAGCAATGGTTGAGCCACTTGATCTTTTTATTTTAGAACATTTTTGCACATCGATATACCAGCCATCTGAACATCCACAGGCAATGTTAGTGGGGCCGTTCAGCGTGCGGGAAGGAACCGTGCTGCGGGCATTTCATAAACACATGTATGGACGTCAAGTAAAAGTTGCAGGATGCAATAATTTTACACCGGCACGCCGACTGAGTGTTCAAAACGATTTAGATGTTGCACTGTTCGACCCGCTTTTTGGCGACGCCACATATTCGCACACGTGGATGACGCCATGCGCTGATGGTGATTTTCCAGATGTTCAGTTTGACATGAGTTATATTCGAAATCCTGATTTGGTGAATATGCAAAAGTGGGCTGCGGTGTTTGCAAAGGCGTACGAATTCACCAAACCCAAAGGGATTGTAGTGACGTTGGTTCGGAAGAATGACGTGGACAAATATAAAGAACTGGAACGAGCAGTGAAACATGAGTATGATATGACGCCCATCATCTCAACACCAACAGGGATAGAAAAACTATCGGGAGTGAATAGAGATATTGCGGAATTGTGCCATTATCTGGGTGTTTTTAAGAGGGAACCTACTGTTTCTGATGTTGAACAAAGAGACGCTGCGTGAACACTGAATACCCAACACCGAATTAATACATCCCCTTTCTCTTTCGTATCTCTGCAATAAGTTTCTGATGTGCACCGGCGGCAACCGGCTCAAACAATTGTGCAACAACTGCGCTCGTCGCGCGCCCTTCGGTTGCAGAACGTAACTCCGAGGAAAAACCAAACAGCGCACTCACCGGCAGTTTTGCCGTGATGCGCACCATGCCTTGTTCATGAAACAGCTCAATCATTTGGCCGCGCTTGTTGCCTACAATTTTTGAAAGTGTGCCGGTATATTCTTCCGGCGCTTCAAACAACATGACTTGCTTCGGCTCGAGCAGCACGGGCCCGGCAGCAAGAATCGCCGCGCGAATCCCATCGCGCACTGCAGGATAGACTTGCACCGGACTGTTTTCAGCGTCGGCAGAGACGGTGTAATGAACAAGTGTCACGAGCAAATTCGCGCACGGCTCGCTGCACAACGGGCCGGAACGCATCACTTCCTCAAACATATCAAGCACCAGCGGTGCGGACGACGGAAGAAGCGGCTCACGGCACACGAAAATGTTGCCGTGAAAAATGGAGGCAATGTGTTCAGCAGCAGATGATTCCATTCCTGCGGCAATGAGTTTTTTTGAGATGTCTTTATTCTGTGCGGTTACTCGTCCGGGATAAACGCCACCGCTTGTGAGGAGCGCACCAATCGCAGGAGCCAGCGGCTCTACGGTAAAATGAAAAGTGAAATGCTTGTCCGGCGATATTCCTTCGCCTGATACTGGTAATGTATGGGTAACGGATTCGCGGTGCACCACAATAGGCGGGGACGTGATAACCGTGATGTGCTTGTCCGTTTTGATGCGGTTTTCAATAACATCAAGGTGCAGTTCGCCCATGCCGCTGATAAGAATTTCACCGGTTTCTTTGTTGATGTCAACTTTGATGCCCGGATCTTCTTTCTGCACCTGTTCAAGCACTTCAATCAGGTGTGGCAATTCACGCGCAACGCGCGGCTCAATAGATTTTGTTATGACTGGTTCTGCTGGGATCATGCGCTCAAACGGCTCGCCTGCTTCGCGGTCACTGATGGTGTCGCCGGGATACGCGCTGATGCCGGCGATGCCGACGATATTTCCGGCGGATGCCGAGTCAATAAGCTCGCGCTTTGCGCCGTTGTAGATGAAGAGCTGTTGGATACGCGCCTGCTGGTGTGAGTGTACATTCCACACCGTCGCACCGTGACGGAGAGTGCCGGAAAAAAGCCTGCCTGCAGCAAGGTCGCCGAGCTGGGGATCAACAATTATTTTCGTCACGACAAAACAAACCGAGCCGTTGGAATCGCACGACAAAAGCGCGCGGCCCTGCGCCGACGACACGTCGCCGTGCCAAATTTTTGGAATCCGGTACGCCTGCGCTGCTGCCGGATCAGGAAGGTGGTGCACGGCCATCGACAACACTACGCGGTGCAGCGGCGCCTTGTCAGCAAATGTTTTTACGCTTTCGTTGCGGTACGCGTCAATGACATCCTTGAACGCAAGCCCGTGCTGCTGCATGTAGGGCAACGAAAGTGCCCATGTGTGCAGCGCACTGCCAAACGCAACGCTGCCATTCTGCACTTGGACATGCCATTGTTCGTTGTACGGCGGCTCGGCAATCTGGGAAATGAGGCGGTTGACGTCGCGAATAAGGTGAAGAAAGCGTTCCTGAATCTGCGCTGCAGACAATTGTTGCTGCACAATGAGCCGGTCAACTTTGTTGATAAAAAGAACGGGTTTCACGCGCTCGCGCAGCGCCTGTCGGAGCACGGTCTCGGTCTGCGGCATCACACCCTCAACCGCGTCAACAAGCACAATGCAGCCGTCAACCGCGCGCATGGCACGTGTCACATCGCCGCCGAAATCCACATGGCCTGGGGTGTCAAGCAGGTGAATGAGATATTCATCAGTGTCAACCGTGTGCACCATTGAAACAGCGGCAGCGTCGATGGTAATGCCGCGCGCCTGCTCGTCAGGGCGAAAATCAAGTTGGAGTACTTTGCCGGCGAGCTCTTTGGAAATCATGCCGGCACCGGCAAGAAGATTATCAGAAAGCGTTGTCTTGCCGTGGTCAATGTGCGCGCAGATGGCGATGTTCCTTATTTTTTTCACGTCAGACGCGCAGCGCATGACTTTATCAACCATCTTTTTGGCCATGACAAATAATCAGACGAGGTGATTTATAAAAGTTGTTGAGAAAAGAATCAATAATACTTTATTCCAGCACATGCACGTCATGTACGCTCTTGTAGGTGTGCAGCTCATTCGGCGAGAACCAGAGCGCGATTTCTGTTTTTGCCGACACCGGGCTGTCGGATGCGTGAATAATATTTTTCAGCCCGATGTCTTTTGCGTCAGCGTATGCGTAGCTCATGTGGGAGAAGTCTCCTCGAATCGTGCCGGGCGGCGCCGCTTTCGGCTCGGTGGGGCCGACAATTTTTCGCACGAGCGCAGCGGCCTCAACGCCTTCGAGGACGAGTGCAAAAACGGGGCCTTGGGTGAGCATGGCTTCAAGCGCCGGATAAAATTTTTTCTGGATGTGTTCAGCGTAATGTTGTTTTGAGAATGCAGCGTCCACCCAGACCATTTTCCCGCCAACAATTTTCAGCCCGGCGTTTTCAAAGCGTGTGATAATTTGGCCGACGAGGCCGCGCTGGACGCCATCCGGTTTAATGAGCACGAGGGTGCGCTGGATCATTGCTTCGCCTGTGGTTGTTTGTCTTGATCGCTACCGTGTTTTGTATCTTTTTCTTTTTTCGGCGCGGGCTTTTGCTTTTGCTCTTGTTTTTGCTCTTTATTTTTTTCTTTCGATGCCGCCGCAGTTGCCGCGCTGACACTCTTCGCCTTGCGGTAGGTTTCAGTCCATTTGACTTCCCAGCCTTTGTGCCGAAGCTTCAGCTGGCCTTTCTGGCATTTAGAAGAACAAAAGTAAAAGATGCGCGCGTCGTTCTGCACATACGTCATGCCGGTGCCGCGGGGTATTTCGTTGCTGCAAAAAGAGCATTTCATAGGTAATCCCTCAATGGATGGAGTGAATCGAATTTTTAAGTTTTATGGTACACGGTGTGTGCGCCAAGGTACGATGTACGAGTTACGATGTACGATTATGATTTGTCGCTGCGGCCCTTGCGGTCCAATGGTCGTGCCTCAAATTCAGTCTCGCGCAGCATGAGTATGTCACCGAGGCGAACCGGACCTTTGACGTTTCTTCGGATGATTTTGTCGTGGTCGCGGCCAGCGAGAATCTTGACACGGACTTGGGTTGCTTCGCCCCGTGCGCCGGTGCGTGCAACAAGCTCTTCAACACGCGCTGGCACTGCTTCAGTAAAATAGACTTTTCCTTTTGTTACTTCCTCAACAACCGAGCCGCCGTCACGGTGCTTGCCGCGCTCGCTCATCTTTGCAGAAGGCCTTGAGCCGCCGGCACCTGCGCCTGCGCTGCCGCCTGCACTGCCCATCCGGTTGTCTCGTTGATCAGCCATAGAGTATCACACAGTATCGCACTATTTATTTGAGTTGGGCAATAAGCTTTTTTGCTTCGCCTTCCTGTACCACAACAACTGCTGCGGTTCCTACCTGAAGCCCTGCTGCTGCGCCGAGCTCTTCCTTGGAAGCAACTTCAGCGAACGGCACGCCTTTTTCTTTTGCCAGCACCGGAAGGTGCATAACAATTTCAGGCGGAGAAACATCTTTTGCAATCACGACGAATTTTGCCAAGCCTTTTTCCAGTGCCTTGGTTGCTTCGTTGGAGCCCTTGCGGATTTTGCCGGTGGTCCGTGCAACTTCAATAATTTCTAAGGATTTGTCGCCTTTGTCTGCCATAGTGATTCACCCGTATAAGAAGGAACTATTCCTTCATTCAGGCCATTTGGCCTTCATCAATCATTGGAATGTGACTGCAAAACAGGAGGGGGTTTATAAAGGTTTTGAATAGGTTTATAAAAACAGCAAAATGCCTTCGAATTATGAAACAAGAAAGTGATATACCACCATTTCCATCCGATATGCCGGTTGATGAGAGAGTGTATGTGCTTGACCAGAGCCTTGCAGAAGAAAAAACACCAGAGGGAATCATAAACGGCACGACGCCAACGTATACGCTTGAGAGTGTCGTGCACAATGTAGAACAAAGCAGCAGCGTCGTTATCAGAGTGTTACGTAACGACAACAGAAAAGGTGGGTACGGAAGCATAGCCCCTGAAATACAGGCGCGCCAATATGAGACACTTCTCGCTCGAATTGAGGGATGGAGATTTGATGGTGGTAAAACACCAAAAAAGAAAGTCGCACAACAGATTTTTTTTGTCAGGCACTTCCGAGAGGGGAAGGGATATATTGTTGACGAAGGGGAAAAGAGTGAGGTGGTGGTGCAACGAATGCGCGCGTATGAGCAAAGAATTGCACGGTACCATCCGCTCGTGCCCAAGGCATTTTTTATTGAAAAAATTGGCACCACTGCTGCCTTGCCTGCGGAACTTATGGTTCACTATGCGGAGGAATATAGGCAACGCCTCGAGCAAATTCAGGGCAATGGCGCCCGCTTGAGCCCAGAGGAACAAAATTATTTAGTAGACCAGATTCAACAGCTTACGAAAACATCACAAGTAAAGAGTAATCCTCCGCATCTCCGCGACGACGGCAGGCTGGTTGCGCTGGCGTACGCACTACCTGCAAAGCAGGTGACGGTGTACAGCCATGACCGGGACATAAAAGCGTTGGTTATGCTGACGCGCCATCTTGCGCCTGAGCGCGACGTTGATACGGTGTTTCTAAGACAATAAAAGGCACCAAAAAGACACCAGAATGCAGCATAATTAATCATAACAAAAAATATAAACATCCTCGCCATTCCCGCATTTGGTGATAGGTGTGATAGATATAGGTGGTAGAAAAACAACAGTTCTTATTTTCGCCGTTCTTGCTATTCTTTTTTCTCTCTTCATTTCCGCCTGCACCAACAAAAATCTGGGAGGCATCACTGGCAATGTGGTGCGCGAAGGAGCTGATACGCAGAATGCGCCGCTCGCACCTACTGTTTACAACCCGCCACCTGCCGCCATAAAAAATGGCTGTGCTGATTCTGACAACGGCGATGAGCCGTCGATGGCAGGGACAACAACCGTTGTCATGGACGGCAGCGTGGTGGTGGCAAATGATGTGTGCACCGGCGACGCAGACTTGATGGAACATTATTGTGTTGCACGCAAGGACACGATTCGCGGCTACACCTGCAAATACGGCTGTCGGGAAGGGCGGTGCCTGACCAGTTCAGACACACCAGGCGCCGTTGACACACAACTTGAAAAAACAGAAAATACGCCGTCGCAAATCAGCCCGCCGCAGGTGTACACTGAACAAAAAGAAATGGTGGAAGAGCAAATTGCGCAAACCGCTGAACAAAACGAAAAAGAGCAGGAACAAAAAACAGAGCAAAGCCAAAATGAAAATTATAACTGTTACAACGGCTTCAAAGACACGTTTGAGTCTGATGTTGACTGTGGCACTGCCTGCCCGCAAAAATGTGGCTACGGCAAAATGTGCAGCGAGAGCACGGACTGCGCTGCTGGATTGAAATGCAACCAGCGTATCAGAAAGTGCATGCAGCGGGCGTACTGAACCGGTATTTTTGTTCGTGGCACGGGTTTGTAGTGTGTTAGTTCTGTATCAGCCAATACAAATAACGGGAACGTACAAGAAACGAATTGTTAAGGAACTGTTTCGGTGCAGCGGCACCTTCAATTATTCCATCAGGGGCGAAAATCGGGCGCCCGATTTTCGCCGCGCGAGAAAAACAAAATGTGCAGACCGCATTTTTTCTTGCCCCGTTCTTGCCGACTAAAGCGTATGCAAGTTTGTTATACTCCTTTGTTTGAATTCCAAAAGTAAGAAAGATTTATAAATCACAAAACGAATAAAGAATCACATGGCGCGCACTGAACGAAACAAAAGCGAAGAAAGCGAATTCAGCACGTTTGCCAACGTACTCGTGCTTATCGGTGTGTTTGTCTTCCTCATTTTCTACAGTCCCTTAAACAGTTTCAACGGCTTTGCTGTGCATACCCAGCCGAAAACCGTGACGTACAATACGCACAATATTCCGCTGGAAGGCATGCCGGAAACTGGCTGTTATGATTCAGACGCGCCATCGGGAGTTGAACTGCTCAAGACGCAAATCTACACCGCCGGCCTTGTTGACTCCAACGGTATACCGCATTATGACGCCTGCGACCCGGCCAGCGAAAACCGCGTGCAGGAGAATGTATGTTCCAAGACAACCAGCGGTGACCAGCGCGAAGAGCGGCTGGTTGAATGCCCAGAAGGGATGATGTGCACCCAAGGAAAATGTGCGTGAAACCCGCGGCATTTTGAAAAAATAACAAACCACAAACGTTTTAAATAACTCTTTCTTGTGCTCCACCAAAAAGAGCGGGCAAAAATTGGTGATAGATAATGCGGCATGAACGGGAAGTAGTTCTTATTGGGCTCATGGCACTTGTGCTGATTCTTGCGCTCCAGAACGAGCGGGTAGTTATTACGGGCCACGCTGTTGCCGAGCAAACTGCCGGCGAAACAACAGAAACTGAAGCCAGCACCGTGGCAAGCAACGTCGAAGCCATCAAGGACATTGTTGAAGAAGAACAAAAAAAAGACACGTTCTGCAGCAATGAATGCACACCACACGGGAGCACCTGTAAAAACACTATTCTTAGCGAGTGCCGTGATTTTAATT
Organism: Candidatus Woesearchaeota archaeon; assembly: GCA_030651375.1. Taxonomy (NCBI): domain Archaea; kingdom Nanobdellati; phylum Candidatus Woesearchaeota; species Candidatus Woesearchaeota archaeon. The sequence goes on from JAUSFM010000003.1 coordinate 232,529, forward strand.
TTGATGGATGCCTTGAATTCCGGCAAACCAGCTGCATGAACGGCTGTGACGGAACCCGCTGCAACCCCGAGCCGCGCCCCATCAAAAAATCCCAGTCAGACATTATCAAAGAGCGCAGCAGTATCATCACCGACGAACTGTGCACCGGAAAAATCATCGGCACGATCCAATGGAACCCGCATGGTTCGCTGTGCAGAAAAGCTGAACAAGCAACACGGTCGGGCGGCCTGTTCAAGCCGCTTGACTGCTGCAGCAAATTTTATTATGAAGCAGAATGCACACAAAATCTGGGCATCATACACCGCGGGCCGCTGGAATATTCGCAGTTTTTTGTGATTGGCTGTTATGAGCCATAAAAAGGAAAACACATGGAACTGTTTACTCTCGTGGTTGTTGCTCTTGCACTTCTTGCTCTTCTCGTTGCTTCATACACCGACATCAAAACCAGAGAAGTGCCGGATTTCGTCAGCTACGGCCTGCTGTTTATTGCGATTGGAGTTCGCCTTATTTTTTTCGCCGGAACAAGGGATTGGCACTACCTTGCTGACGGCGCGCTGGGATTTATTATTTTCTTCGGCATCGCCTGCATTATGTTTTACGCCGGCCAATGGGGCGGCGGTGACAGCAAAGTGTTGATGGGGCTGGGCGCGCTGTTCGGCATTGACATCGCTGCGACACTCAGAGGAACAGTGTTTGACACGCTTGCGCCTGCATTCCTTATCAACACACTGCTTGCCGGCGCGGGCTACGGCTTGTGCTGGACGATTTTTTTGGCGTGGAAAAACAAAAAGCCATTTTTTGCCGAGCTGAAAAAACTCCGCACAAAAAAAATGCTGCGCATCAGAAATGCGCTCATCGTGCTGATGTTTCTGACGATTGCAGGCGTTGCACTCCTGAAACAGCCGCTTGAACGAATTGCCCTGATTATTTTTTTCGTCAGCACCACCCTGTTGTATTATTTCTGGCTCTGCGCCAAGGCCGTCGAGAAAGCGTGCATGTACAAACTCGTACCACCGGAGAAACTGACCGAGGGCGACTGGATTGCAAAGAACATTGTGGTCGCGGGAAAGCATATCTGCGGGCCCAAGGACTTGGGCGTGAGCAAGGAACAAATTGCAAAACTGATTCGCCTCAAAAAACAGCACAAGATAAAAACGATTCTTATCAAAGAAGGCATCCCGTTTGTACCCAGTTTTCTTATCGGGTTTCTGATGACGCTGGTGTGGGGGAATGTGATGATGGTGGTGGTTTGAGCATAAATGATAGTAAATTTTAAAAAGGGGCATAAAAACCAGTGCAGGAGTGCCTCTGTAGCTTAACGGTGGAGCACAGCCTTGGTAAGGCTGAGGTTCCGAGTTCAAATCTCGGCAGAGGCTTTGGGAATGTGAGTTACAAGCCCGGTTTTTGCCGGGCATGTAACCAGCGTTCTCAGCTTTGACAGAGGCTTCAAGAATCAGTGGGCCCGTAGTTTAGCCCGGTATAACGCATCGTTGACGTCGATGAGGTCGCCAGTTCAAATCTGGCCGGGCCCATATTTTTGTTTTAAGTTAGAGGTCGGTGGTCGACAGTGGGGAATAGCGTTTTTTATTCTTTTTTTATCACATTGTTCTTCTCGTCGATAAAAAAATGCTCTTCCGGCACATCCGGAATGTTTCCAGATTTCTTGCTATTTTTCAGAAAGGTTCCGGTGGCGCCGGATGTTTTCCGGATTCGCCGGAAATCTTACGAATTTTCTCCAGCAAGGCATATTAAGAAGAGTATCTTACGGAATGGGAAAAAAAGAAAAAAACGGCGATGCAGGTATGCGCCTGCAAGAGACTAAGAACCAAGCTTAGCAAGCTAAAGAAACTATAAATATGTTTCGTTTTCACACTCACGGCGGCGATCCTCGACTTGGTTGAGGGAGAGACTAAGAACCTCTTTCCCGAAAGGGTATCTGGGTTCAAATCTCTTAAGGTGTAAAAGCCTTCTGGAATGAAAATCCCAGCGCCGCCGTGTTTTATTTTAGATAACAAACAATTTAAACAAAAACAAATAACCATAGTAAAAAAATAGGATCGAGGAGATTAACTATGCGGTCACTTGAGGATACTGTTCTCAAAGTCATGGGAACAATAATGCCTATAGCAAGCGGATTAGCAACGGGAATCTTTGCCGGAGGCCTCGGCAAATTTGCAATTCCGACCTTTGCGCGAATGACGTTTAACGAAGCAAGACGTGATGTAAAAGATTTGCGAACAGGCGCACATCCCCTACCGTTGGTGTGGTTACTGCCGGCAGCCATCGTTGGAGGGGCAGAAGGCATAGAAACAGTGAGTAGGTATTGGACACGAGGAAGAAACATCGCCCACAATGTGGCGTATTACGCCGCGAGTGGTTATATTGTTTCCCAGAGCACGTACCACAGCGTCTTAAACACGGTTCATGCATTCCAAGGAAGAGAAGCATTTGATTATTGGAACATTCCAATCGTGCTCACCAATGTAGCAAGTGCTGTGCATGAGACGTTCCGCAATAATCCGCGCTACCAAGCGATGCTGCTTCGCACGGCCCAGGGGATTGGTGAGTATATAGGAAAGCGTATGGCTCCGGAAGCAGCACCCAACCAATAATCTCCGATATATATTTCCCAATATAATCATCTTTTTATACCTCCCGCTTTTCCCACGTTCGGGGGGTAAATGATGAAACGAATACTTGTTGCAGGCATAAGCGTTGTATTTATTCTTATCATCTCACTCAGTGTTCTCGCATTTACCAAGAGCCAGCAATTTGTCGATGCAACAACGCCCCAAGACGGCCCGCAGAAGCGGGTCGGCATTTCTATCGACCAGTTTGCGCCAAAAGAGCCGCGGTTCAAGAAACTCATCCCGCCGAGAATCGTCTTGGGCATTAACGTGCTCACCGTCAGCTTTGGAGAGTTTAACGAGCCGCCGCCCATTGTCACGTCGGTAAGTGAGTTTAAGAAACAACAAGAACAGAAGAAAGAAGAGCCAGCAAAACCGCAACCACCAGAAGAAAAAAGAAACATCCACAACGCCGTGCTTTCAGTAAAGAGCGCATCGGTGCCTGACCAGCGGGTATCAGTACAAGCAGGCAGCATTGTTTCACTTGCCATCATTATCGTCGGACTTCTTATCTACGGCAGCATGCGCTCCATGCTACGAAAATCAGCTGCGTGAACCGTTAGTTTATAACCAGAGTATAACGACGCCACTAATTTTTTATACTGTCTTCTGGTTCTTGATATAATGTTCCCTGCAGTAGATGGCCAAAGAGAAGATGAACAAAGAGAAAACCCGGACGCCGTGATTACTGATGCACGTGATTATCTCCAGCTACTCCCGCCGAAGACCGCGTACCGAATGCCGCTCACGCACCGTGGCACGGTCAATTATCAGGGAGTGATTACCGTACCAGATGAAGCGTCACCCACGCTTTTCCGCCAAGAAATTCTTGAAGTTTCCATTGCGCTTTTGGGCAAGAAAAAAGTATATGGGGTGGGCATCAGGATATCACGTGACGAAACACTGGTTGCCGGCGCCGTGATTGAGTATGTGCCACCGAGCGGCCAAAAAAATCTTGCGGTGGTCGTTGCACCGGATACCCTGTCTGTTGAACGGTTAATAACAACAGAGGGAAACTATGATGTCGCATTTCGTTTTTCCACGCCCGAGCAACTACGGGCATATCAGGCACGCAGGGGAATAAAAAAAAAAGCACCTGCAAAGCCACGACCCTATGAGAGGGATACTGCAAACGAAGGCGACTTAGTTGACGAGCTCAAACAAAGGCAAGAAGCGGGTGAGGGATATAGACTCAAATTTGATGCGATACGAAAATATTTGAGCGAAATTGGGAAGATAGATCTGCTTACAAGAGAACAAGAAGTTTCCATGGCGCGCGCCATTGCCGAGTATGAACAGCAGGCGTGGAGCGCCGCAACACCGCTCATTGCAGCGGTGATTGCAACACTTCCGGAACAAGCAGAAGGATTTAGAACTGATATTGCCGACGCATATCGGGTTGCACAGAAGACTGCAGCCGGCGAGGAACTGACGGATAAAGAAAAAACAGCGCGCAAAAAATTCTTTGATTATCGCGATGAAGCGAGCGAAAAGTTTGATGCAGCAAACCAGAGCAGTGTACTTGAAGCACTTGTCAAAGAATGTGCGAAACCGGAAAAGGACCAGAAAACTATTGCCAGCCTGCTCACCAAAGCCGCGTTCTCACCAGAAATTCGCAGGATGCGTCCGAAAGAATATCGCCAGATGATATACGATTTCGAGGAAGAGCAGGAAGAGGTAAGCGAAGCTGACGAGGTTCAAGGATACTACCGGCTGTTGGGAAACAAAAAAATACGGCCCAATGAGTATAAAGAGTATGAAAAGAAACTCAAACCGCTTGATGCACTTATCAGCGCGTACAACCGCGCATTGGCGCCTGCAGACAGAATTAAAAAAAAGTTTGTGAATGCCAATTTGCGCCTTGTTGTTTCCATCGCCAAAAAATATACCAACCGTGGCATGGGATTTCTTGACCTGATCCAGGAAGGAAACATTGGGCTCATGCGCGCTATGGATAAGTTTGACTATAAGCGCGGCTACAAATTCTCAACCTATGCAACCTGGTGGGTCCGGCAGGCAATAACGCGCTCAATCGCTGACCAGGCAAGAACAATTCGCATACCAGTGCACATGGTAGAGACGCTAAATAAAATAGTTCGTTATGAGCGAGAATATGTTGCAACCGAGGGGCGTGAGCCAACGCCGCAAGAAACCGCCAACTTTCTTGATATTACCGTTGCAACTGTGATAAAGGCAAAGCGAGTGGCCAAAGAGCCCATCTCTCTTGGAACACCGGTGGGGGATGACGAAAGTACCCTCGAAGATTTTATTGAAGACCCGAACTCGGTCAGGCCAGAAAAGGAAATAATGCGTAAAGGCCTCTCCGTAAGCGTGAACAGAACTCTCAGCAGATTGACACCGCGCGAAGAAAAGATTCTCCGTCTGCGGTTTGGCATTGGCGAATCCCGTGACCATACTCTCGAGGAAGTCGGCGTTGATTTTGAGTTGACCCGTGAACGCATCCGCCAGATTGAGGCAAAAGCGTTGAGAAAATTGCGCCATCCGGCGAACGCGGGAAGCCTCAGACCGTATTATGAAGACGAATTAGAAGGACAGGGAAAAAGAAGGTATGTACCAGTCGGAGAGAGCAAAGAAGAAAAAGAAGCAGAGCGGCAAGAATTAGGCGATTATATAACAAGGCGGCTGACCGAGTTGGATAAACCCCGGCGATGGCTTGCTGACCAAATGGGTGTAACCGAAACAACCATCTCGCATTATGTGATTGGTAAATCAGGACCGAGACCGGAGACACGCGAGCGATTGTTGAGCGTGCTTGGCGAATATGAGCTGGGAACTGATGAAACGCGTGAACAACCGGAAAGCGCAGAAGCAGTGAACAAAGACTAACCCAACTACAACTATTGTACAACTATCTTTATAAACAATTCGACGCAACCGCGGCGTATGGTTACCGTGTATGTGCCTGTTGAGTTGCTGAGAACATTTATTGGGGGAGATGCCACTGCTGATATTCTCCAACAACTTACGAGTGCAACAATTCTGGCCAAACGCGCTGCTTCGGGCGTGTTTACGTTTCCGCTCGCCCTGCCTGAAGCAATCCGGCATACCGCAGAAGAGATCGGCATAGCACCTGCCATTGATGAGAGCGCACGGCTCTATCTGCAAACCGATGCCAACCGGACAGGATTAACATACCTTGTCACGGTTGGCGATGCGCACCGATATGTTATCGGCGTTGGACAATTCAGCAGCGTGCCCAAACCAACCGTATTTACTGATGCGTCAGAACTTCGCCTGCGCTATGCGCTCGACACCAGTGGCGTACGCCTCACCCGCCTGCAAAACGGCACGCATGCTGCGGAAGCGCCTCTGGCGGTGGTGCCGATGAATGAAGAAGGGCTTGAAGCGTTGATTAGAAAGCATCAACCGCAAAGAAAAGAGAAACAAGATGAAGGAACAGTAAACGCCTTGAAAGACGTCAATGCGGAACTTCGCCGTGCCTATGACGCAGAAGCACAAAAAAATGTCTCTGCCCAAGCCCTCATCAGAGGATTGGAACAGCAACTCGCCGAAGCAACTGCCAGGCTCGCATCACACGCATCAAAAAGTGAGGGGTCATATCCTGCTGAAATAACCTCCGACAAAGACCGATTCTTGTACGGCCTTGCACAATCGTTGATGAAACGCTGCATCGAACGCGGCCGATACAAAGAAAATGACATGGTAGGGCTGGGGCCAGATGATGGCGAACTCAGGTATAGAGTGTGGCAGGGCTCTTTTAATTTTTACAAAATCGCACGAGAAGAATTGCCCATTATCGCGACAACCAATCTTGGAGTAAGCCCTAACACCATGGGCACCATTCGTCAAACATATTATAACGCAAGCAAAAACCTTGCTGGCCTTTTTCCCGAATTTGCCATGGCAAATATTCCTGCGTATGCCGTGCTCTTTTTGCAGCTCACCAGCTTTGGGCCGGGCCGGGCAAAGTCAGTCGATAAGATTCAGGCGCAGCTCGGATTCACCCAGCAACAAATCGGCGAGGCGCCTGAATACGAATTGCTGCTGGGAACCGAAAAAGCTATCGAGCGCACCAGCCTCAACGAAACAATGAAACAGGTCTACCCGCTTTTCATGCAACACCGCAAAGAATTATACAGGCAGTGCTCCGCAGCGCAAAGTTTATAAACCTTTTTATAACTATAGAAAGATATGCGCCCGTCCGTCTCCCAGTACACCTTTTTGGCTTTTTTCCTCCTTAGTGCAGCACTCTCATTTTTTGTCATCCAGCCATTCCTCAAGGCTATCCTTACCGGCGCAGTGCTGGCATACATTTTTTATCCGGTCTATTCGATGCTCCACAACCGCATCAAAAGTGAAAATGGCTCTGCGCTCCTCGCAACACTCATCATTCTCCTGGTTGTTTCCATACCATTTATTGCCATCATCGGAACCGTGGCAAAAGATGTCAAAAAAGTGTACAAGGAAACAAAAGAAAAAATCGCAAAGCAAGGAATTTTCAGAGAACTCCCCGGGCCGTGCGATGGCTCTGCATGCATGCTGAAAGAAAAAATTGATGCAGTTATTACAAATCCTGAAGTTATCACGCGTATCCAGGCAGCGCTCGGAAAAATAAGCGCTGCACTCATCGAGTACACGTCTGACTTTGTTGTTTTTCTGCCGCGCATGCTCGTCAAATTATTCATCGCGGTGTTTGTGATGTTTTACTGCTTCCGTGACGGCCACGCATGGATGCAGCGCCTGTATAACCTGCTGCCGTTTCAGGAATCATTCAAACAAGACCTGAAAAAACAGACTGGTGATGTGATTTATGCAACCGTGTACGGCATGATTATTGTCGGCCTCATTCAGGGATTTGTCGCAACCATCGGATACTTCATTTTTGGCATCAACTCGCCACTCCTACTGGGTGCGCTGACTGCGCTCGCCGCGGTGCTGCCGTTTGTCGGCTCAGTACTTATCTGGCTGCCCGTCGGCTTGGTGCAGATTATTAACGGAGCTGATGCAGGCAATGATATGATTCTTTGGAAAGGAGTGGGATTACTCCTCTACGGATTTTTCATTGTCTCAATGATTGATAATGTACTGAAGCCAAAAATTATCGGCAAGCGCAGCAACGTGCATCCTGCGGTGATTCTGCTGGGCCTGCTTGGAGGCATGGTAACACTCGGCCCCATCGGGCTCATTATCGGCCCGGTCGTGCTCGCCACGCTGGTCTCGTTCATTCGCGTGTATGAAAAAGAAAAAAGAGTGCTCATCGGTTAAACAAACAAAAGAAAAAAGTAGATAAAAAAGAAAAAAGAGGGTGTTGATGAAACTGCTTGTCAAGGATATGGACATTGCAACCGGCGGGCCGCTTATTGCCATCATCAACCGGGAAGATGCCGAGAGGTTTGACCTGCACGCTACGGATCGTATTCTTCTTACTAAGGGAAACAAAACTAGTATTGCTATTGTTGATATTGGCGAATCTGGAAGGGCGGCACCTGTCGGAAAAATCGGCTTGTTTGAAGAAGTCATTGATGCACTCCATGCAAAAGATGGTGATGAAGTCCATCTGAAAATTGCTGACAAACCCATTGCGCTCAAGCACATTAGAAAAAAATTGGATGGGCATCCGCTCAATGAGAAAGAAACATATGAGATTATCAAGGATATTGTCGACGGAAAACTCATCGACATTGAACTCACGTATTATGTCACGGCAAATTATATCTGGGGCATGAGCCTCAAAGAGATTGTCCATCTCACCAAGTCTATGATTCACACCGGCGACCAGCTCCACTTCGGCAACCGCATGGTGGTGGACAAGCACTGCATCGGTGGGGTGCCTGGCAACCGCTCAACCCTGGCAGTGATTCCGATTCTTATCGCGGGAGGATTATGTGTGCCAAAAACATCGTCACGCGCAATCACCTCACCTGCCGGCACCGCAGACACGATGGAAGTGTTATGCAATGTGTGCCTCAACAGCAGTGAGCTGAAGCGCACCGTCGCAAAAATCGGTGGGTGCATGGTCTGGGGCGGCGCCATCAACCTCGCGCCGGCAGATGATGTTATCATCAATGTTGAGCACCCATTGAGCATTGATGCTGAAGGCCAGCTCATTGCTTCGATCATGGCAAAAAAAGGCTCGGTTGGCTCAACGCATGTGCTCATTGATATTCCTATCGGAACGGGTGCAAAAATTGGTTCACACCATCAGGCACGTCGGCTGAAACGGCTGTTTGAAATCGTCGGCAGGGAAATCGGCATCAAAGTATTTGTCGTGCTCACCGACGGGCGCCAGCCCATTGGCAACGGCATTGGTCCGGCACTGGAAGCGCGCGACGTTATGTGGATGTTATCGAACCACCCCAACCAACCACTGGACCTGCGCAAAAAATGCGTCACTATGGCAGGTTACATTTTTGAAATGACTGGCAGGACGCGCACTGGTGAGGGGAAAAAATTAGCAGAAAAACTTCTTAGTACTGGCGCTGCATACAAAAAAATGTGGGATATCATCAACGCGCAGGGCGCTAACATTAAGAAAATTGATGACATAGAAATCGGGCGGTTCTCGCATGATATTCTGGCACCGCGCAGCGGCATAGTGCGCCACATCGATAACACTATTATTGCAAAAATTGCGCGGCTCGCTGGCTGCCCAAAAGACAAACGGTCAGGCCTCTATTTGTACAAGCACGTCGGCGACCAGGTTGCAAAGGGAGAGAAACTGTTTACGATTTACACGCAGAGCAAAGAGCGATTAGTATATGCGAAGAACCATGACGGCTTTTCTGCAGTCAAGATACGATAATTGAGAAAAAAAGGTATAAAAAATTAAGAAGAGAATATAGTTAAGAAAACAGATTTTTGAAAAACCCAACGAACCGGTAAAAGAATCCTCCGTTACGGACTTTTATTCTGCTGTTTTGCTGCTGAGGTTGAGCAGATTTGCTCGCGTTCTCTGTTCCGGATGCTGATTTTTGTGTGTTTTCTGCATCTCCATCTGATGATGTTGTTTCATTCCCGTCACTGGTATGGTTGCTTTCACGCGCCTGTTGTTTTCGCTTGCGTTTTTCTTCAAGCTCTTTGAGCAGGTCAGCTTTGCGGCGTGCTTGCTCATCGGCTGAAAGAGTTCCCGTCGTACGTGATGATGAACTAGAAGTTGAGGGCTCTTCTTTTGTACGCGTGCTGGGACGGAAAACGCAGAGCGTTGCATAGGTCGTCTCGCTTACCGTGCCGCCACTATCGCTGGTTTCTGCCTCGTTCCACAGGTCAAGAAGCTGAACCGCCACATCATTCTGCGCAGCTTTTGCTGAATCGCCGAAATGAAGTGATTCAAATGCGTCATTGCGCACGCCATCGCTGAATTTTATGGTGGCAGCATAAGCTGTATATTCCCCATCAAGAACCGCCCAGTTGAACGTAATCCAGAAACGGTCACGAATTTGATTCTCGCCGGAAAAAGTGAGTTCCTGCTTTTCGCCTTTGGCCATTTTAACTTCGATTTGTTTTTCATGCGCATCGCACAGATTAGTAATGCTATCCATGAAAAAATATTTCTGGCAGTTTTGGTATTCTTCTTGATAATTGATTCCTTTTTGCTCGCAGAAGCGGCATTGTGATGTGCGCTCGGTTTTTCCCTCGTCACGAATCAGCGTGCAGAGTTCAGGATTGTGCAGGTTCTTGGCAACTTTCATGTAGCAGCCGACGCGCTTGCCGGGGCTGACAAAATTAGCGCAGAGCGTGGTGTCATTTCGCTTTTTGTCGAGAATAGCAGAGAAGCAATCGTCCTTGTATTTCTCATCTTTGATAAAGTCAGTGCAGATGTACTGGTCCTCGGCAGTCTTGACAAACTTGAGGAAGCACCGGTTGCGCGCGTCGGCGCCACGGGCATCTTTGGGAATTTTTTTGCAGAGCTCAATATCATCCAGGGTTTTGGCAAATGAGCCAATGCAGCTTCCCCGCATAGAATCGGATACAATGCGGTCACAAATTTTAATGTCATGCCGTTGGATGGCAATTTCCTTGATGCAGTTTTCAACACCTGACACACTGTGCTGGCAGAACACATCAATTGAATCAGCATGGACAACAATTATGATAGAGAGTAAAAATAGAAAGGAGACGATGAGCACGGACAGTTTTGTTGTTGTATGGGTTTGTTTCATGGATTCACCTCAAGCAACCAGCGCAAGCTTCTTGCACTTGCGGAAGAGCGTTTCAGAGCGAATGCCGATTTTTTTTGCGGTTTGCGCCATGCGGTGGCCATTTTCATCAAGCGCCTTTTGCAGGTATTCAGCTTCAAAAACCTCTTCTGCATCTTTGAGCGGCAGCGGCTCATCCGGCAGATTGTCGACGATTTCCTTGGACAAGCCGGAAACGCTGTGGTACGCGCGCTCCAGTTTTGCCGGATGCAGCACGGATTTGTAGCTGTCAAGCACATCCTCAATCATGGATGTCACCGCTGACTGCTTGACTTCGTATGCTTTTACCATATCGGTCCGTATTTGGTCAATATCAATTTTTCCTTTTTTTGCAAGGCGGTGAACCGAGCGCCGGTCAACCGCAGCGATGCGCGCAACTTCAGACACATTGCCGTACGTTATCAGGAGGAGCTTGCGCAAGTACGCTTCCTTAAACCGCTTTTTTGCGTCTTTAAATTTTATTTTTGTGTCGATGTGAAAATCGAAAAACGGATTCTTGCCCAGTTTCGCTGTGATATCTCGGCTCAATTCGCCAATGGTCACGCCAAGAATCTGATGCAGGCTGTGCTCAACTTTTGGCTCAATTTTTTCCTTGATAACTTTCTCAAGATCAATGTGGTGCATATCCAAGAAATGAGAAGTGGTGTTTTTATAGTTTATGGTTAGATAGGATTGTTAGATAGCTTGTGGTTACAGCGGCCTGAGTTTCCCCGTCACCACATCAATTTTTTTTTCGAGCTCGGGGCCGATGCTGCAGCAGGTTTTCGTGCCCGGCGCAACAACGGTTTTGCCGGCATCCACTACCACACAGGTGACCAGCCCTTGCTTAAGCGCGCTGGCAGCGTAGCTCATCATCTCCTGCTCGGTTCTCACGGCAAGCACCACTTTTTTCATGCCCTCACGGTGCCACGCTCCGATTATTTTCTTGTCGGACTCAAGCACGCCGTCAACGCTGGCGTGGGCAACCTGCGCTGCAAGCTTTCCTGCCGGCATTTTCAAATCAGTGCGCACGAGAATGACCTGTTTGAAGGCAGTACTGGATTTTGACAGGAAGCGGTCAACGAGTTTAGTGATAATGCGTTTCATGCATTTTTAAAGGTTATTTCGCTTTATAAAGTTTTTTAAAGGCCAATGAAAAGATTTAATAATCAAAGGATATCTTGAAGGATTGGTGAAACGATGGTAGAATGCAAAGACTGCAGCAATGATGCATTGAGCGGTGACAACTTCTGCAGGACGTGCGGCAATGAGATTGAGGAGCACGACGTGCATACATGCGACTGCGGCGTGGTTGTCCATGAAAACGACCAGTTTTGCCACAGCTGCGGCGCTGAATTTGAAGGCGTCGAAGAAGTTGAAGAAACAGAAGAAGAACAGGGATAGGCCGAACAGTTCATGCTCAACGTAGTTTAAACTAATTAAAAAATGAGGTGAAGACATGGGAAAAAAAGCACGATGGGACGGCGGCGATGTCGTCATTGACAGTACCGGCATGAAGTTTAAGGTTGGCTGGTATCAGCAACATCCGGCAAAGAGCGCAGCAGCGCGCGCGGCGTTGGGAAAATTCAGGCGCGGCGACAGTGTGCAAATTGAGCTGGTTGATGCAAAATCACCCAAGGGAGACAGTGTACGCCCCGGCACAAGCCGTGCACGCATTCTGTAAGTTTTTTCCATGAAAAATCTCATCAGCGCAGCTGGTGCTGATTTTTCTTGGACTTATTTTTCTTAATATCTGTTTGTAATGAAAACATATAAAAAGGCCTGAATCTTGTATTCGCCTATGAACGAGGTGCGCGATACGGTTGTTGTTCTTGGAGCACTACTCTTTGTTCTTTCATGCATTGCGGTGCTCCGGCCTGGAACGGCAAGCATAACCGGCGATATCTCGTTTTTGCGGGCAGATGATGACATAAACAGAATCAGTTTTTACGAATACTTCGTCGACACACAGGATCTTTCCCTGCTCAATTACGCGCGCACGACAAAATTGCAGGAAAAAAACTGCGGCTGGATGGGCTGCCCGAACTGCCTGTTAAACACCTGTTTCACCGGCTCAATCTTTAAGATGGACGAGCACAACGGGCGCGTGTGGATTGCGAATTATGACATTGATTTCAACACCTTGCGCAAGCACGCGTATTGCTATATGTTTATTGATGAAGAGAAGCTTATCACGCATGAAGGCTTTTATGACATTGTGTTCGAACGGCCAATCGCATCACACGGCTGGCAGGCGAATCCGAAAGCCAAGGAGGCCAAAGAATGGACTGGCTGGCGGCTGTACAGCTGGCGCAACATTTCGGCGCCTCCACTCGAATGCCTAAGCTCCGGCATCATCGAAAAATGGCAGGCAGTGCCAAGCAAGCGGGCTGAAGCGATTGAGGAAGCAAAACAACGGCAGAAGGAACGTGAAGAAAAAAAGCTGGGCAAGAAAACGCAAGCCGGAGAATTTGTGCCGGTGTCACAGATTGACGCACCAGAGCCAAAAGAAGAAGATTTTATGAATGATATGATTAACGACCTGAATGTCGCACAGGGTTAAAGTAAAAAAAATAAAAAGAAAGAAAAAAACAAAAAATAAACGATTTATGCAGATATGCCAACAACTTGGTCGTGCACGTTAACCTTGACGGTTACCGGCTGGCCGATGGCATAGTTCTGTTTGCTGACAACATCACGGTACACTTTGGCGTTCTGGACATTGCTGTCTTTTGCAACGCTCACAAAGTAGCCGTAATTGACCGGCAGCACACCCACAACAGTACCCGAGACTGCCTGTTGGAAGTCCACGTAGTTCTTTTGCGGATTGGTAACGCCTTCAGGCGCACCCGCTGCGGCTTGTGCTTCCTGCGCGCTGTCCTGCTTTTGAGGAGCGGACTGTTGCGTGCAGCCAAGCACAACAAGTGCCAGCACTATTAACATAGCAATTATTTCTTTTCTCAAAGTTCCACCTCGCGTTATGCGATTAGCGATTTAATCGTTGTCAGAAACCCCTAAACCCCCCAAAAAGGAGGTTATTTATAAACCTTTGGGCAAAGCTTTAAAAAGGGTTTTTTAGAGGCCCGATGAAACAAAAGAAGGACAAAAAAGAAAGATAGATAGATATAAAAAAAATAGATAAAAAGATTAGTTGCCTACGGTACCGTCAATCCACGGCCGCCGCTCTCGGCACCAGTTGCTTTCGCTGCCTGCTGCTATTTCTGCAGCGCATCGGTCAGCCCATGAGGAATAGGCGTCTTTTCCGTAATCAACCGAACCAGTGTGGCCAAAATACCCTGCCGGCCAACCGGCGTCAGCGCGGTAGTGCGGAAGGAAGGTGTCTCTGCATTGCAAAAATTCTTGGTAGTTCTTTGCCTTGGCGCAGACACGAACACCATCCTGGGGTGCAACCCACGGCGGAAACTCGCCACGGTAGGAATAGTATGAGCCTTCCCAGTAATTAAACATCGAATCATAAAATGCTGGATTGTTTTCGCAGTGGTTTACCAAGCGGAAAAAATCGTTGGTATCATCAATCTGCAGGTACAGCGAGTCATACATCCAGTCCCAGTCGTGGCACAATTCGCGGCGGCTTGACCAATCCGCTCCTGCCCCCTTATTTTCAGCAAGCCGGTCAAATCCATTTCTGACTTCATTGCGCAGCCGGCTGTCGCGGTTCGCATCGTTCACTTCGTAAAAATACATATCATCGCGCAGTGCATCGGTATCATCGGTGCCGTAATATGAGTGATAATCCCCTATTCCCTGAGAATACTTCTGCGCCTGCAAGGCTTTGACTTGTTCGATTTCATCATCGTTTTGAATTTCATAGGTCCGCGCTGCAGCTGCAGCGGAGAAAAGTGAAAACAGCAAAGCACTGATGACTACCAGTCCAATAAAGCGTCGTGACATACAAAATACCCCCGTGAAGAGTGTCAAGAAATAGACGATGATTTATAAATATTGTTGTGGTGGAAACTAAAAACTTTATATAGTATAAAAACGTGGGGGTAGATAGTAGTATAAGAGGAAACAGGATGGCTATTGATTACTGCGAAGTATTGTATACGATGATACTAAACGTATCTCCGAAAAACCTGTTGATTATAGTGGCTGCAATTGGTGCGGGAATAATCTTTTTTTCAGTTGTAACCACACTAGCTCACAAGATTACGGGAAGTGATATCGAGTTATCTTTTTTGTCTTTTAATTTTAAAATAAAAAAGGGTGAGAAAAATGGCAAATCGAATAAGTAATATCACCTTGGTAACAACCATACTCGGTTCGCTTATTGGAAGCGGATCAGGATTGGGCGGGATTTTTGTTGGGTGCGTACTTGGTTTTGGCATAGGAATACTTATTGATAGTGCACAGAGGAGATAAACAATGAAGCCAGCAGAGCAACAGGTCACGCCGTGGGAGGTCACCGGTGCAGTTGACTATGAAAAACTCGTGAAGGAATTCGGCACTGAACCACTCAACGACCAGCTCCTCAAACAAATAAAAAAACAGGCAGGGGAACTTCATTATTTTCTGCGGCGAAAAATCTTTTTCTCGCACCGCGACCTTGGCTGGCTGCTGAATGAGTACGACAAAAAAAATCCGTTCTTCCTCTATACTGGCCGCGCGCCATCCGGCGGCATTCATCTCGGCCATCTCGTGCCATGGATGTTCACGAAATGGCTGCAGGATGTGTACAATGTTGATTTGTGGTTCCAGTTTCCGGATGAAGAGAAATTCCTGTTCAAGAAAGATTTGACACTTGAAGATACAGCGAAGTGGACTGAAGAAAATATGTGCGACGTCATCGCCCTCGGCTTCAACCCAAAGAAAACGCACTTCCTTGTTGACACAAAACACGCCGGCACCATGTACAAAGAGGCCTGCCGTGTCGCAAAAAAAATAACATTCTCCACTACGCGCGCAACGTTCGGCTTTACCAACGAGCACAACATCGGCCAGATTTTTTACACCGCCATGCAGGCAGTACCTGCATTTTTACCCAGTGTGCTCAAGGGAAAGAACATGCCCTGCCTTGTGCCGCTGGCTATTGACCAAGATGCGCACTTCCGGGTGTGCAGAGACGTGCTGCCAAAGTTGGGGTATCCGAAGCCCGCGATTATCCACTGCAAATTTCTTCCGCCGCTCGGCAGTCCGCAGGGAAAAATGTCAGCGTCCGACACAACAACTGCTGTTTACACAACCGACACGCCAAAAGAGGTCGAGCATAAAATCAAAAAATACGCCTTCTCCGGCGGCGGCGCGACGGTTGAAGAGCACCGCAAAAAAGGGGGCAATCCGGAGATTGATACCGCATACCAGTGGCTCACGTTCTATGAAGAAGACGACAAAAAACTGAAGAAGATTTATGATGACTATACCTCTGGCAAATTATTGTCTGGTGAGTTAAAGATGATTCTGATTGAAAAAGTAAATACCTTCCTGAAAAAACATCAGGCGGCGCGAGAAAAGGCGAGAGATAAGATACCGGAATTCATGTATGAAAATAAATAGTATCACACTCCCATCATCTTTATATACTTCTGATTGATTGCCAATAATAGGTGATAGTGTGGTACTTCCTGATGTTGAATTAAAAAAGATGCTTGCAGAGGGTACATTGGTCATTGAGCCGCTCGACCTTGACTGCGTCCAGCCGGCGTCGGTTGACTGCAAATTAGGCAGCAATTTTCTTGTAGTTGAGTCCAACAAGATGGAAATTATCACACTTGATTCTGAAATTCACTACCGCGAAATTGAAGGCGAAACAGTAACAATTCCGCCGCATTCATTCGTGCTGGCAACCACCCAAGAATATTTCAAAATTCCGAATGATATGGTTGCGTTTGTTGAAGGCAGAAGCTCTATCGGCCGCATTGGCCTGTTTGTGCAAAACGCCGGCTGGGTTGATCCCGGATTTGAAGGAAAGATTACGCTCGAATTATACAACGCAAATTCGCTTCCGATAAAACTGCAGGCCGGCAGAAGAATCTGCCAAATGGTTTTTCACAAAATGAACACAGCGGCAGAGCGGCCGTACAGCGGCAAGTACAAAGGACAGCAGAAGACGGTTGGCAGCAGGGTGTTTGATGATAAGGAAGTCGGTAAATAAGTTCTCAACAATCTTTATAAACAACAAACGCCCCACAAGAGCCATGCCATCCAGCCTCACCCGCAGCATTGAAAAGGCACGCGACGCATTCAGAACAAAAGATGTTTCTGCAAGCATCGCAGCGCACGCGGGCATGGGCAAAAAAAAACATGAAGAAACACACGGAAACGCAAAATACCTCAAAAGTGTTGTGTATGGAGGACTGGACGGAATTATTACGACGTTTGCAGTAGTCGCCGGTGCAACGGGCGCATCGTTTTCAACCACAGTTTTATTGGTTCTCGGTTTTGCAAATCTGTTTGCTGACGGCATATCGATGGCGTTTGGTGATTACTTAAGCACCAAAGCAGAGCGCGAATATCATGGAGCGGAACGGGAACGCGAAGAATGGGAAGTGGACAATCACCTGCAAGGAGAAAAACGGGAAATGATTGAAATTTATATTGGCCGCGGCTTGTCGCGCGGTGATGCCGAACGGGTTGTTGATATCATTTCAAAAAAGAAAAAAACATTTGTGGACATCATGATGCTTGAGGAGCTTGGTATTGTTGAAGATGATGAATCACCGCTGAATAATGCAGTGGCGACATTCGTGTCATTTGCAGTGTTTGGCATTATCCCGCTTTTAACGTATGTACTTGGAACTTTTTCAGGTTTTGCAGCGGCGAATCAGTTTGTTATGGCAAGTGTGCTGACGGGGTTGGCATTGTTTACCCTCGGCGCGCTCAAAGTGCAAGTTACCCGCCGAAATATTTTAGTATCAGGGCTTGAAATGCTCCTCCTTGGTGGCATTGCTGCTGCTGTAGCATATGGCATTGGCTATTTCCTTGCTGGGGTGGTGGGCGCATGAACGTGAAAGAGCAGAAACGGCAGCAGCCGGAAGAAGAACCCGGCGAAGCAAGGTTATATGTCTATGCCGTCGTTGCCATTATTGTTATCACTGGAATGGTGGTTATTTTGATGAACAACGGGCGCGTGTCTGATGTTGAAAATCTTGACGCGCGCGTTGCAAAGGTGTATGCAACGGCGCCGCCCTACTCAATCCAGCACGTGTTTGAAAATAAAACTCAATATCCGCCAGAATCAGCAGTGTATGACGCTGCGCGGTGATAGGGCTTTTCTTTTTCGGTTTTTGTTTCAACACGCACAATGTCTTCATTGAGAAATTCAGTGAGGTGTGCGGTCCATCCGCAGTCACATCCGATCATGCAATTCTTGAGTGTGTCGACGTGGAATTGCGCGTCGTATTTGTCTGAAACTGGATGATAATTAGCGTCGTGATGGTGCTGTTCTTCT
Organism: Candidatus Woesearchaeota archaeon; assembly: GCA_030651375.1. Lineage (NCBI taxonomy): Archaea > Nanobdellati > Candidatus Woesearchaeota > Candidatus Woesearchaeota archaeon. The sequence continues at coordinate 250,720 of JAUSFM010000003.1, forward strand.
TTTTGTTGGTCTTGCTGATGTTCTGTTTTTTCTTGTTCGTTTTTTTGTTCCACGGCGTGAGAAAGTTTGCTGGTGTCTTCAATAACGTGCAACTCGAATTTTTCATCTTTCTTGTGCATCGCTGCATGCTTGTGGTGGGCAAGCGTTAATGCCTGATGGAGAAGCTCGTTTTGCACGGCGTCTTCGATAGAATTGTTCCGAAAGTGCATAGAGTAGTTTAAAAGAAAGGCTTTTATATTGTTTCGCTTTTTGCAGTGGTATGATTGAGCAAGTTCATTTCCCCAAACCCCGCGTGCACCTTTTTGTCTGCATCAATGATCGCCAAGAGACAACCGGCATGCCGAGCTGTTGCCCGCGCATGACCAAAGCGCAGGTCAAGGAAATCAAGCACTGGATACAGCAGCAAGGCCTGACCACACAAGTGTATTGCACATCGGTCAAATGTCTTGGATTCTGCAATGAAGAAAAAAGTATTTGTTGTGCCTATCCGTCAGGGCGGTTTTTCAAGATTGATGGTGTGGAGGATTGTAAGAAGATAATTATACAGGAGTTAAAAAACCAAAACATTTAAATATAACTAAGTTATTCTAAGTATAATTAGATTAACAAAAGGTGGCACCATGACCGAAGTCGAATGCATCACGCGGCGCTGGGGAAACTCTCTTGGTATTGTGATTCCGAAAGAGATAATCGAACAGCACCATATTGACGAGAATGAAAAAATCACCTTGTCGTTCAGTAAAAAACAGAAGGCAGCAGAGTTTTTCGGCCTCTGTGCAGGCTGGGCAAAATCAACTGACGAGATTAAAAAAGAGATGAAAAGGGGATGGTAAGCTATTTTTTTGATAGTTATGCTGTGATAGAAATTCTCAAAGCAAATCCGAACTATTTTAAATACCGCGAAGAGCCAGTGACCATAACGATTCTCAATCTCATTGAAATTGTTGCAGCTGTACATCTTCAGTTTGGAAAAGAAAAAGCAGAAGAGATATATGAAAAATTCAAGTCATGCGTTCAGGAAGTGACCAAAGACATCGTTATAGAAGCAGTAGGATTTAGAGAAAAATATAAGAAAAGGGACATATCCTACGCCGATGCGGTTGGCTACATCAGCGCCAAAAAAGGAGGCATGCTGTTTCTCACCGGCGATAAGGAGTTTGATCATTTTCCGAATGTTGAATTTGTGAAAAAGTGACTTCTAAATAGTAGTTATAAAAGAAAGTCTTAAATACGAGTAGTATGGAATCGCACCCAGTATGAGCGACCTCACCCCTTACCAACCCGGCACGCCGTTTCTTACGCAGTTCAAGATAATCAAACAAATCGGCAGCGGCGGCATGGCAACGGTGTATGAGATACAGCATATTCCCACAGGCCAGACCGCAGCACTGAAGCTTCTTGATTTTAGCAAAGCCAAAAAATGGGACAGCGAAGAAGAGCAGGAATTTCGGCGCGAAGCAGAAGCATTGCGAAGCATCAGCCACCCGAACGTCGTCGGCTACGGCCACTCATTTCTTGAAGACGTCGGCGGATACGGAAGCGCATTCCACCTCCTGCTGGAACTTATCAACGGAAAATCAGTCAAAGAGGTTATCGACCCGCGCGGAAACGCACGCTATCATTTTTCAGCCGATGAAATTGATAAAGTCCTTCTTCAATCAGTCGATGGCCTTGATGCCGCACATGAGCGCGGCATTGTCCACCGCGACCCGACACCCCACAACATCATGCTTGAATATCCCAACGGCTGGCAAGAAGGCCAACCGTTTGCCTTTGAACGCGTCGTGGTAACTGACTTTGGCGTTGCACGGCTTCGCCCCCACATCACCGGAAGTGAAACGATTATTGGCAAGGCAAATTATCTTGCACCAGAACAACGGCGAAACGAAAGCACTTCGTCTGCAACTGACTGGTACATTCTTGCAGAAACTGCCGTTGCTGCGGCAACTCATCGCGAGCCTCCCATTTTTGATGATCCCCGATTTCAGGCATCAGAAACCAGCAAGTATGACCCTATTGATTTGATTCAACGGGCAACGAATATTCATCCCGCAACCAAAATAACGCTCGAAGCCATGCTGCGCGAGAATAAAAAAGATCGGCCGCAGCGAGCTGATGATGTACGGAAACTTCTGGTGCAGAGCGGTGGAACGGTTGGAAGGTACAATCCAAAAACGCGGCTGTATGAGGTGGAAGAGAAAACTTCAGGATTACATGACCATGTCATGGGCGCGCTTGAAGAAGTGCGGGCAGAGAAAAAACTGCCGGGGCCAGCAGAACACGAAACATTCACAACCGCCCTCGCAAAACCAACCGGCGCGCTGATGCCGAAGGAGATGAGTGTTGAGGCGTTAAATAAAGCAGTGCCGCATACAGTAGAATGGTATCACACAAAAACACCAGTCCTTAGTGGAATAGCAGGAGCGGTGATTGCAGGAGGCGCCGGTGGACACTATCTCTTACAGACGGGCATCGCTGAAAAATTGCTTGAGCTCTCGGCTCATCCTGAGAATTACACCTTAGGACAAGGTGTGCTCACTGCTGCCGGATTTTTTGGAGGGATGGTAGCCGGCGCATTGAAGATATACAAAACACTCAACAATAAACATCCACCCACCCGCGCCCTTGCGAAGATGGATGAGGAGTATAAGGAAAGAAACTGGTTGCAGAGAGGGTTGGAATGGTATGCTGATAATGTAAACTCAGATGCAGCGATATGGTGGTTGTCACCGGTAAAGTTAGCCTGTGCAACAGGCCTCGGAACATATGTAGGTGTTATGGGCGCAGACATACTTTCCACTCTTATGGCGGCAGCAGGCGGATTGATAGGTGGAACTGTTATAGATGTGTTCTTTCAAATTGGAATGCACGAAACGGGAAAAATCGAAGATGTTGATACTTTGGGAACCTCTCTCCTCCGTAGACCGTACAAAGCAAAAAACACTTTCGAAAAAGAACATGACAACTTAGTCGACGGACACCACAGTTTCCCACAGGTTGAACAAAGATACGGCGCCAAAGCACGACAAACGCTTGTGCGCAATTACGCGACGAAACATTTGGAAGCAGGAGATTATGATAAAGTAACACAAGTTTTCGACTACATCACTGGTGAAATAAATAGAAAATGGGTAGTTGAAAACACGCCACGAAAAGCAAAAAAATTCGCGCGGCAGGAAGCAGGGCTTCTTGAGGATATTTGTCTTGGATTATTAACAAAAGGCGCCTTGGACGAGTTAGGGCATATAAGAACCAATAATTTTCGTTTAGATAGTGCAGAACGTGGTAGGGACTTTAACACAGTAGAATATGTCCTCGGCGCCAAGAAAACAGCCGCCATCGACGCGCTCGCCCGCGACCGATTAAGATCATCACATCACCGTTTATACGGCAGAACAGAAGATGATGCAGACGTCAAACAATACGCTGGATTATGCAGAGCCTTCGGCATGGAGCCGAACCTTGAAAAACTCACCCGCGCATTGGTTCCAGCGCCGGTGGAAGAGGCGCGGGGGATAATGAATTCGGATGCCAGGGAGACACATAGAAAGGGCAGAATATCTTATCAAGAGTATTGCGAAAAATTATTGACCAAAAGAATTGATGAAGTATCGGGAGAAGTAGAGCGCCAAGATGGTTATAAAGCCCGACAAGAGATGGCGCGATTCGACTCAAAAGTATTGTTGAACCGGGGGTCTTATGATAGAGTTGTAGAAATAGTAGATTGTGTCTTCAACAAGATTGCAGAAGAAATGAAAATATACAGAGATATGCATTCAATGCCCGGGCTAAAAGAGCATATCGAAGAGATTATGTACGGCCTTCTCAATAAAGGTGCATGGAAACAGCTTGCTGACCTGCGAACAAAAACAGCACCGAAATACACCGGAACACCCGGATCGTATGAAACAAGAAATATCTTTGAGCAAATCGTCCGTGATAGTAATCATATACTATTCGACAATGTCATTCGCACACGACTGCGTGAAGTGCAACCATACGTCAAAGACGCGACAGCAGAAGAGTTAAAAGGATACGAAGCGGCGTGCAGAGCTTTTACAGCAGCAAGTTGGAAGAATGATGAATTCGAACAAAGGAAAAGAGAATTGAATTTATTTTGATGAATCATAAACCAAAAAAACTGATCACCATGAGAATGTACATCACAACAACGCATCACGGCCATCCGGTTGTGCAGCATCCTCATCCTATTGAACTTGCCATTGTGCCGGTCAAGGGAGAGGCTCTGCATCAGAGCGTGGTACTCCACCCACGCTATGTTCCTGATACGGTTCCCCATCGAAAAGTGCAGGTACACGCGCATGTACGCGGCCGCACCATTGACCTGTTTCTCGACGAGCCGCTCGTCATTGATGGAGAAGCATTTGGCGTGCTTACGTTCAAAGGAATCGGTGCTGACGCAGATGAAGAGTTAATAATCAATCCTCATGCGTGGTATTCAATAAGAGAGTACTGGAAAAATAGGCATGATAGGGGAAGATACTCACAGGTCGAAAAGCGCCGCTGGGGCATGATGACTGAAAAAGAAGCAAAGGACGAACATCTCGATACCACCTTGAGTGATTTGAACATTCCTCAAATTCCCCATGTCGGCCATAATCGGGTGCCGGACAAAATTGGAGAATGCATACGCAAACAGTATAATACAAGAAAATGCCCCAATCTTGGCCAACTGGTGCGTGCCTGCAAGACAAATATACGATACAATACAACCGCTGCAGGTTTGGATAGTGAAGTAATGGAATATATCGATCCAGAAGCACTCGCACGAATTGACGCGCATTTTTTTGCGGTTCAACAGCAACTTGCCCGGGAAGGAAAAATGTTGTATGCGAATGGAGCAGTACGAGATAACCGGTATATTGACGGCAGATTTTGCGATGTGGAAAATTATGCAGTGAGACCATATCAAAACGAAGAAGCAGCAAAGCTAGTATTTAGTGTGATGGAGGAATCTCTAAACAGATTGGGATATTTCAGGTTGGGTGACCGAGGGAAACTCGACGAATATGTAACAACCTTAAAAGAAATAGTGGGAATAGGAGATGAACGATGGAATCCAACACTGTTTGGAATAGAACTCATGCTGGCAGAAGCCGCACGAAACAACACACCATGAAACACAAGCTCTCCATCACGGTTGACGAGGATGTTATCCTGAAAATGCGCGAAAAGATACGTGAAGGCACGTTCAGGAATAAAAGCCACCTTATTGAGTATAGTGTGAAGAAGTTGCTGGAGAAGGAAGAATGAGACTCACTGATGAAATTGAGGCGGCAGTAACTGCAGGTAATTCTTCAAAAGTTCGCAAACTTTTAAACATCTTTTGGCGTACGTGCAATACAGGCGGAAAAGGAAGACCACAAAAAAAACCGCATGTTCGTACGCTGGATGATATTACCAGTGAACACTCAAATTTTAGAAGGTTAGGGGAGATTTTTTCGGTTCCATCAGGCAACGGCCTGAAATTTCGCCGGAGTCTTGCAGCAACAAACGTTTTTTCTGAAGATTTGGAAGACCCACAGTATGGACGACGCGATCAGGAGTATGCAGCCAAACACGCCCTGTATAATCGACTGGGAAGTTTAAGTTATTATTTCAAACAGGTTACCGATCCTGATGTGCTTGAACGCAACAGGCGTGTTTTAGCAGGGACACACACATTTAGAAGGTATCTCCAAGAACAAGGTGTTACATCGCTTGATGATATAAAACAAGATCCGCATGCTTCGGCATCATTAGGAACACTACTGGGGTCTAAGCGAGGCAACCCTAATGCGCTGCGCAAGCGACTGGTCGCATTAAGGGCATATTCGGCACAAATGAGTGCATGTACACAACGAGTGAGGGAATATATTGCTCGTTCAGTTATTTCTGGAGAAGCACGGGATTCTTTTTATTTCACCGAGGTCGGATCAGCCATCATCGAAGAGAACCGACAGGCGCTGGTACATACAAAAGCATTCAGAAGATATCTTCAACAGCAAAAAGTGCAATCACTTGATGATATTACCGAAGATATGACGTCGCAACGCATGAGCACGCTCTTCGGGTTTAAACCGCACCGGCCGAAAGAGTTTCGCCGTCAGTTAGTACGCTATAATACTTTTTCAGATCACTTGGGAACCTACACCCCCAATGATCGAGAGTATATCGCGGAACAAATCCTCGATCGGTTGAAAAGTTCTGTAAAAGATGTCCAGGTCTCGTACTATTTCTCTGAAGTTGATCAACCAACCCTTGAAGATAATAGAGACCTCCTGTTGCAAACGAAAGCAGTGCAGACGTTCTTAGCAAACGAAGGCGTCAATCTTGCAGATCTTGCCAGCACACTTACGACACCTCTTACTCAATCTTTTTTCAGACGGTACTTTGATGTTGAGAAACAGTCGCCACCTCTAACCGGAAAGATTGTCGCGCCGTGGAGTTCAGATGAAGAACAGCGACTAACGAATCTGGTCCAGGCATATGCTACTCCCAAGGAATTTGGTATTGATTTGTATGGCGACTTCCGCCCGTATTGGGAAACAGGATTTGGAAGGAGTGCGAGTGCAATCAGAAAAAAGGCAGGAGCATTGAGACTTATTCCCACCCTGACCGGTACAGGCAACGGAGGTGGCACCAAAAAAATTGTGTACCCTTTCCCACCCATTCACGAACAAGAATGTGGAGGTTTAACTATGTTATTCCCTCTACTCGCCAAGGCATTGCAGCATGGTGATAGTCCAGATTTTGTTCCTGTCTTAACGTTTGAGAGTGTAGGACATGGAAGATATATCCACGCCACGCTTCCTATACACTATCAAGGACCAAAGCTTGCACACTACAATGCTGAAGAACAAGAAACGATGAAATTGGCACTGTTGTACCTTACTCAAGGAGCATCTTTCCGCGAACAGTCTAATGGAAGTAGAGAAGCACCACCACACTGGCACACGCTAGCTGATACGCTCGGCAAACCATCAGTAATACAGTTGAAACGAGGTACAGAATCTTTTGTGCAACTTCTCGTACCGCATAGAGAAGAGATTGATGGAAAACAAACACCACAATTAATTACACTTCCAACGAATGGTCCAGTATATCTTCATTATCACCATCAAGATCAAATCAGCTATGATGATGTGCGTGGAACACCAAAGGTACAAACATGAACCTTCGCACTATTCTCAGTCTCGTTGCAGCATTAGGCACTGCATCACCGGCATTCGCACAAGAAGCACAACCAAAACCTCCAAAAGACAGTCTCAAATTAGAAGATATCATAAAAACACCGATAATGCAGAAAGATGTGACTGTCTATTACGAAATTGAGAATCACCCCGATATTCATCGAAATGAGTTTCAAACAGCAGTGGGACTTGTTCAAACCTTTTATGAACAATATCAAGTGAATATCCGATTTATTCCCGTACAACATTTGTACGATGCTCCCATTGACCGAAAAACAAAATTCGGATTGAGGTATAGTTCTACAGAAAGTTTTGCGTATGAATACAATAGTTTCATATTAGGGATTGATATAAACCAACTAGATAAACAAGTGCAAGAGTTATGTTACACGGCACAGACTGAATCTGCTATTGATACCTGTCTTGACTTTAAAGCAACAAAAAAAGAGCTGGTAGGCTACTCGACAGAAATGTTCAGGACTGAGAATGTTGACGGATTAGCCATGCCAACCTATGGAAGAGCAAGTGTCCATCTCACAAAAGGAAAATTTTCTACTGAAATAACGTGGCTTGAGAAATTGCCTAAGCTTGAAAGATGGAGCCAGTATGCGAGTGATGTTCCATCATACTTTTTTGCAGGTGTTATAGCACACGAACTGGGTCATCTCTGGGGTCTTTTTCACCCTGTATGTGAAAATGATGGAATAGATCGTTTTCGTCATGGCACGGCAAATCTTATGTTGGATGTAAACACCGGTTTTTTTTCAGAAGTAATAAATCAATTAGAAAATAGTTTTTCTCTTTCTTCTCTCGGAAAATTTATTACACCAGCTCAGGTTGCAGTTATGCATAACTATTTATCAGGCGGCAGTGTGTTTCAGGATCTGCAAGCACGCGATTTACATGGTTATACTGAACACCTTGCAAAGGCAAACAAGTGGCAAGACTGCAAGTAAGACGAACAATAATCACTCATTACAGCACACCGTACAATTCTTCGGAACCGTTGCATCAAATTTTTTATGCACGTCACAGATGCTTTTGATGTGTTTTGAGTCACGGAGAAATATCGTAAGGTCGTAAATGTGTTTCATCGCGTGACTCTTGTCGCCGATAATTTTCTTCGCCGTTTCCTTGATTTTTTCTTTGAGTTCAGGCGTTGAATGAAATTCGGTAGCGCGCTTTGAGGAAAAGTATTGTGAAATCGCAGATTCAGTCACCCCGAGCAGCTCGGCGGCCTCTTTCTGTGAGAGATGGTGCTCCTCAATGAAAACCCGAGCAAGTTCACGGCGCAGCGCAGGAATGACGTACCACACTTCAATCTCTTGGGGCATGAGTTTCATAGAGCTAAGAAATTAAAAGAGGTATAAAAAGGTATCAGTTAGAAAAGCGCGACATCGCGTGGTTCACAACCGGGAACATAGCTTTGTGCTCCGAGTGGCGCAAGAAGATCGTTTTGGATTGCATCGAGATGGGCACGGGAATAGGGCAGGTTTATATTTGCAGCCAAACTTTTTTTATTCACATAGCCGTCAAGGGTGTCTTGTAGTGGTTCTGGTTGTCGAGTTGTTAGATGGGTTGTTAGGCGGTGAAGATCAGAAGAGGGTGAGGAAATAGGTGAAGCAGATGGAATGAGAGTGACGTTTTTATGGCCAGAGGTAGGATATGCTGTAATTGGCTCATGGTAAGAGCCGAGATAATCACAAAGAGGACTCATGGAGATAAAATAGCATCCAATAATATAAAATTTGTGTAAAAAAACACAAAATTTAGATATGCCCTAAGAAGGAGTAGGTGCATGAACCAAAAAGAGATTCTGGCAAAAACAGCATCCTTCGTCAAGCAAAAACTTGAGGGAGAAGGTACGGGACACGACTGGTGGCATATTGTGCGCGTGCGAAACAACGCGATAAAAATTGCGCGTGAAGAAGATGCAGACCTTTTCATCGTCGAACTTGCGGCGCTGCTCCATGACATCGCTGACTGGAAATTTCATGGCGGGGATGAAGAGGTAGGGCCGAAAGCAGCGCGTGAGTGGCTCACCCAGCTGGATGTTGACGAACCAATTATCGCGCACGTCTGCGACATCATAAAACATATCTCCTTCAAAGGCGCCGGTGTTGCAACAAACATGAAAACAAAAGAGGGCATGATTGTGCAAGACGCTGACCGCCTCGACGCTATGGGCGCCATTGGCATTGCGCGCGCGTTCGCCTACGGAGGCCACAAAGGGCGGGAACTGCACAACCCCGACATCCCGCCGGAACGCCATGAGTCATTTGAACAATACAAGAAAAGCACCGGCCCAACGCTGAACCATTTTTATGAAAAACTGTTTCTGCTGAAAGAGCTGATGAATACGCCAACGGGAAAAAAGATGGCAGAGGAACACCATGCTTTTATGGAAGAGTATGTTGCACGATTTTTGGATGAGTGGCAAGGAAACAAGTAATCAAACATGGAAATACTTTTAAAGTTTCAGATACAAAACACAGCCCATGTCAATTGTTGATGTGCTTGAAGAAAGTCGGATTAAACTTCACGAGGTTGATCTTTCTCTGGTCAAAGCATCTGATCCGCAAAATTACCGCCAAGTTTGTGGAAGAATTCCTGAAGCAATGGTCGCCCAGTGGCTGGCAGGCTGTCCAGAAATAGAGCGGGATACTGATGTTCCTCGACGAGTAAACGGGTATCGGTTAGAACAACGGGCGTATGGCTCGGTAACGGTGCATGACTCAAGAACAGACCGACTCATCCGTGAATTTGACGGTTTGATTTGGTATAATAGGCAGCCATTTGTCGTCGAAGTAAAAGGCGGTGAGCTGAAACGCAGAGAGCGGCGGGTGAGAGAACTGTTGGATATGGGCAGACATGTGTATGACCGACGCGATGTGGGGCTGGTTGTGTTTATGCCGTTTTCAGCGTCAACCGAGCATAGCCGACGGCAGCTCGAACAGCAGTTTAGACGATTATGGTTTGTGGATTTAAGATATAAAGGATGGATGATGGGAGAGACAATGAGAGATTACCGACGACTGAACCAGCAGGGTGAGGAACCGGCAAAGTATTGGAGAATGTATCGACAACGTGGTTAAAAATTTTCTAAACTTCCCACAGCCCCGGCGCGAAATGCCGCAGGCGTTCACACTCACCAGTTTTTCCACGAAGAAGTTTTTTGATGCGTTCTTTGAACAGCCCTGCACGGACAAGGCCATTTTTCTCGACGAGCGCAAGGCCAAGTGCTGAGGGCATCTGCTCCTGACGCCGAGGAAGTGTATGGTAACGGCGTACCAAGTCGCTCGTGCGCACAGCAAAGTACTCATCGATATGGTTGAGCACAAACGGAGCATGCAGTTGACGAGGTGAAGCCAGATAATCAGCAAGCGTCAAGGCCATCAGCGGAAGGTTTTGCTGGCCGCGACGAAAGAAGACGAACTCCTGCTGAATTTTGTGGTGGAGCCCGTCTTGAAGTGCGTCGTGCATTTTGGTATATGCTACGGCGTGGGGAAACACCGCGCCTTCGTACAGCAGTTCAAGCAATTCGAGATACGCGCCATGCATCGCAACGTGGCGCGCAATTTTTTCAACACCGAGATGGCGCGCGTGAAAATATAAATCAATTTCTTTTGATTCCTGCCCTGTTTTTTTGTAGTCGGAATAGAGCGCGCTGAAATCGTGAAGCAGGCCATGGACGTACGCTTCGTCCGGAGGAGGAAGGTCGAGAGCCGGATCTTGTTTCAACAAGCGGTCGCAGAGCACACGATAGAGCGTTCCAACGCCGTGAATATGCTCGAGATACTGTTCCTTGCGTTGGATTTGCGAGTTTGGTTCAGCAGCAATGCCTGCAACCATCTCACGCGTCACGCTCGTCGGCTCTTCCTGAAAAACACGAAACACATCAATCACTCGCTTTGCGAGATCTGATGCAGAAGCAGGAGGGTTCCAGTACAGCAGCGCATCATCAACAAAAAGGTCTGCCAAAAATGGCGCGTTGAGCTGGTAGGGGGCGTCCATGATATAGAGAAAAAGTGTTTTGTTTAAAAGACTTTTGGATAGATGGAAATGTCGTGCACAACAGTTTTTTTGCGTTAGCAAAAAAAATGTTGGTTGTTATGGACGCGTCGGGAACAATCTTTTGCTGCGCAAAAGCTTGTATTTTGCCGGGTGGGCTTCGCGTTGCTCAGCCCACCGAACACGTTGTGTGTCAAATATGCTTATCGTGTGCGCGAAGCGCCGTTTTTTCCGGAGGAAAAAACGCCGTCCGTCGTCCACAACAGTTTTTTTGCGTTAGCAAAAAAAATGTTGGTTGTTATGGACGCGTC